>JAKAAE010000040.1 GCA_021797225.1 Thermoplasmata archaeon
TCTCCATCCACCTGTTCTATCTATTAAGTCCCTTGGAATTATCATTACTTCGGAAAGTAAAACCTTTTTTTCCCATTTCACGAGAAAGTTATGTATTAAATCCGAAATTTCCGGACGATAATTTACCGTGGGATTGAATATAATCAGAAAATCCCCTGTACTCTGTAAATATGCAAGTTGTTTTCCTTCACCGTAGGTTGTGAATTTTGCCTTAATAAATTTTATATTTTCAGATTTAAAGTTCACTGACTCATGTGTAGATACAACCAGTTCATATGGATATCCCACTTCCTCTGCTACATTTATAATGCTTTCCACTGATTTTTTAACATTTTCAGTTATTTCCAGTGCAACGGCACAGAAGGAAATTTTTATTCCACGGGAATAGGATACAGGCATATTTTTTACTTCATATGATTCCATAGTATGTTTTGGATAATGATATATCGAATTAAAGCTTATTGGTCAGAAAATCCATTATAATTATTATTGGCCTTATTTATTTGAAATAAGAAAATTTGTAGTTTTCCATATGATTACAAATAAATTTAAATAATGTTATAATATTATAAAAATGGAGATTTATGACACTCATAGTCAGAACTTTGATTCATTTATTAGATCATGAAGTTGAAAATGACACTGCCTCAAAAGTTTATATCAATGTTCCCAAGAAAGTTTTAGAGATGTATACTGTAAAAGTCGGGTGTATTTTGAATGGCGAAATTGAACAAATCAAAAAATTTATAGATGAGAATGAATCGCTAAACCCCCAGATCAGAACAGGAGCAAAAGATTACAGTCAGATCATAGGAAATCACGTTAAAATGATATACTATAAAGGTGCAGCAGATGAGGACCATGATTATTTATTCTTTCCCAAGCCAACAGCAATAAAATTAACATCATACGCAATATTTCCCAATGATTATGTAATTAAGATGGCTTTTGATAGTATAATATGTGGATGGAAACATACTAAGCTTTACAGTGAAACATCTGTAAACTTTGATGATACGGAGCAGTATTATGACTGAAACGAAGGTTGACCATGCTGGTTTACTTATTAAAAAAGCTATGGATGCCGAATCCGCCGGAAATAGAGAGGAAGCAGCTCGGATATATAAAAATGCATATGATGAAATCATGGAAATAGCTGCGCATTCCAGTGGAAGGATAAGGGAAAAAAGACTGCGCCAGGCGGAAAGCCTGAAAAAAATTTATGAATCCATTGAGGGGAAACCTGATGAAGAGGACAGGGTGGCCGAGGGGAGAAAAATTCTGGATCAGCTGAATATAGAACCACCTGAGATACCAAAGATTACTTTCCAGGAGGTTGCAGGGCTTGAAAATGTGAAAAATGAGATAATGTCAAAGATAATATATCCAATGAGATATAAGGAGCTCTCCCAGGAATATAATATTGAATTCAGTGGTGGAATGCTGCTTTATGGACCACCCGGTACTGGCAAAACATTTATTGTCAAGGCTATAGCTAATGAGGTAAAAGCCAATTTTATTAATGTTAACCCATCTACATTGTACAGTCAGTGGTTCGGGCAATTTGAAAAAAATATATCACAGCTATTCCATGCTGCATATTTATTATCTCCATCAATATTATTTTTCGATGAAATAGACACGCTTGTACCGAAACGATCTGGTTCTGAATCAGATGCAGCAAGAAGGGGAGTTTCACAGCTTCTTACGGAAGTTGGCGGGCTCACATCCCAGAAGGACAGGAATATATTCATAATAGCTGCCACAAATAATCCCTGGGGAATTGACGAGGCAATAATGAGGCCGGGAAGATTCGATGTCAAGATATATGTCCCACCACCTGATTATGAATCCAGAAAGAAATTATTCCAGCTAAAATTATCTGAAATTAAGCACCTGGGCAAAATAGATTATGGAGATCTCGCAGAGAAAACAGAAAGATATTCTGGTGCGGATATTGAGTTCATCTGCAAAAAGGCTGTTCAAAATGTATTCATGGAAGTCATAAAAACGGGGGATAAAATTGATGTTACAACGGAAGACCTCCTGGATGTGATATCCCAGATAAAACCATCAATAGATATTAGTCTTCTCAAAAAATATCAGGATTACACATTGACCACGTAAAATCTGAACCCAATTTTTGTACCGAAATATTTATTACATGGTAAATACTATAAATATTATGTCCATTTTACCTAAGAAAAAGCACCAGTTAACAAAGGAGGAGCAACTCGAAGAAACTAAAGTAAAAATTAAGGATTTGCAGATGAATTTAAAGAGAGCCATACGTGCACTTCTTAAAAGGGCGCAGTCCCTGGAGGCCAGTAGGCAGGCTGCAGAAGAGAGGAGTTATAATGATATAGAAAATGGATTATCAAAGCAAATTAATGATGTAAGAGCATTCATCACATATTTTGATAGAACCAACATACTTCTTGATTCAATTTCATCCCAGCTTGATATGTTCAATGATGCGGGAAAGGCAATGGACCTCATAGCTGATAGTGAGGTTATATTCCAGGCACTGAAAATTACGCCCGATCAACAGGCCAGTTATCTAAAATCATTAACTAGCATAAAGGATATAGCTGATAGCAACCTCAATTCAATCAATGACCAGGTAGAGCAGATAAATGAAAATCTTGGATTCAGTGAGGGTACCGAGTCACCTATTTCAGAGGACCAGCTTCTTACCAACTTCCTGAATAGAACTGCGGCAAAGGCTAAAACAGGAAATCAGAAAACTGACGAAATAGATAAAGAACTGGAAAAAAGAAACACAGAGCGCGAATCACAGAACTGATCAAATCAGCATTATGATAATCAGAAAAAGAAAGGAAAACCCTCTTTTTTTCGATCTGGGCGTTTTCAGACAGCAGAGAAATGAAAATGAATTCAAAAAATTTCTGGAACGTATTAAGGGAAGATGAACAGGCGGGAGGAAGTTATATTACACTGGAATACTATAAATGTTTAGTCATCCTGAATGCATTGACAGATCCCAGATAACTTAGATTATAATACCCGGAGATTAATTCTGAAATGATATATCCATGATTTTTATAGAAATTTATTGCTCCCGAGTTTTTCTCCCTGACCTCCAGCACCACATCCTCATAGCCTCTCTTTTTTGCCTCTATTTCCATAGCCTTTATCAGAAGTGATCCGAGGCCATGGCCGTGCTGCTCCGGTATAATTGCAATGCTTTCTATATCGACCGAAATTAGATTCAATTTCTCCATTGTTGCATAACCATATAACACACTGTTATCTTCAACAACCATTGTAAAACTCCCCGGGCTTTTAAGCATCATTTTAAGCATATAGTTAGAATACGCACCTTCGCCGAAGGCTTTCTGTTCAATTTGCGATAGAGAATTGAAATCCTGATCCCTGTAATACCTTACATGCATATGTGGGGAATATGGGAGAGAAATATATAATTTAACGTCTGGAAAGAATTATTTCCCAACTCCGGGATATTCTGAAATTCTGTTATATAGCTGTATAGGCAAGTCCCGAAAACTGCTGTCCTTATCAATTATATTTTTCAGCGAATCACTGATCATAGGATCAAATACAAGAATCTCGGCTGGTTTCAAAATGTGTATTACCGGCACTATATAGGTTCTGAATAAGGATTCGATAATATAGTCAAAGGTAACTATGCCATTGAATTCCGTTCTCTGGAATAGGTTAAGAAATGTCTCTTTTTCCCTGGTTCTCAGTGGTACTATATTTATCATGGATACATTATCCAATTTTTCAGTAATTGGGCGGTACTTATTTTTATAGAATTCCTTATCGTCAAAACTTTCTGGATCATCACCATGTATTCCATTAAAATTTATTATTAATTTATCTGTTTTATCCCCGTTGAGATTCAACACAGTAAAATCATCAACTGTAAATAGCATATTTATGTCCTGATAATCCAGATCATCATACTCCAGCCCGCCTGGAACAAAATCATCCCTGCTTACATATGTACAGTCCTCTATTATATCAACGTTGAAAAGAAAATCAATCGCGTTATTTCTCAATTCATCCAGTTCATCCATGGTATCACCAAATAGCATTTATGAACGCCACGGGGGTGATTCGAACACCCGATCCACAAGGGAACCAGCTCTCAAGGCTGGCGCCGTACCACTGGGCCACCGTGGCATTAAAAATTATTTGCGAAGTCTGCCGTTAGCTCTTATAGAAGGTCTGCTCTTATCGCTTCCGAGCCTGCCATGTCCGAGACCCCTGTTTTTATATGCTGCAGATGTTAAACCCCTGTATGCCCTTCCCTTGTTCTGAGGCTCTACTATCCATGAGATCTTAGGATCATTATATATTGCAGGTACCGCCTTATCTACAAGTATTACCTCGTAATATTTATAAAGCCCATCCTCGCCAACATAATAGGAATTTAACACTTCGGTATTAGGGTACTTGTCTGCAACCCTCTCCTCTGCTATAACCTGAATATTCTTTTTCAGGGTCATTTTAGTGTATCCGAGTCTTCTTGGCCTTCTTCCTCCCATTATTTTGGGTTTGTGCTGTCCGCCTCTTCTGACCCTAGCCCTTACCACTATGTATCCTTCCTTAGCCTTGTATCCTACATTTCTTGCCTTATCGAGTCTCGTGGGTCGCTCTACTCTCTCTATAGCATTGCCTCTTCTCCATGAAATCATTCTTTCCTTTTGAATGCCGTATATGCTTGATTTTTTGAGGTGTTTCCATTCATCCCTTATTAAGCTGTATGAAGTTTCCATATTATTCACTTTAGTTGGTACTCTATTTATAAATAATATTTATAGATTTTTATTTGCCCGGCTATTCAAATCCACCAGCGAACTATATTTTATAGGATTTTTCCGGATACAACAAAATCAAAATAGTATTCTAATATCAGGTATCATTGAAAGGGTCTATTATAAGAAAGAGATACGTACTCGTATTATGGGAATCCGAACCAGAAAAAATGGATAGATACATCTATAATTGTTATCAGGTAAAAAGAAAATATAAAAATAACAATTTTTCCATACTGTTGTGCAATCAGCTCAACAAAATTACAGTTTGCAATGCAATCGAAAAAAAGGGTGGGAAGATTATAACTGTAAGTGGCACCATAAAAAAATGCAAACAATCACTTGAAAGCAATATAAACCATGCCATACATTCCTGAACAATAATATCATTTTATATCCAGGACCTGTGCAATAGATGAATATAATTTTTTATCTTTCTTTTTGATAATATTATAAAACCACATGTTTCTGGAAACCGTGGATACTGAAGTGTGCGATATGGATGACATCCGGCCTGCAAAAAATATCTTGCTGGATATTTCAATGTTCTTTTTTCGCAAGCCCAGTTTCTTGATATACGATGGGAAGTTGTACTTTACATAATGGCTGTTTTTTCCATTGACTACTAGGGACATGCCCGCTGTGATCTCCTTTGCGTAATTGTCCAGTGCAAAATCTTTGAATCTATTTCCATAGTAAATGTCAGCAAAGGACAGCAAATCATATGCATTCATGAGATCCACCGTATCACTATATTCAAATGGTATATTCTCATTTATCCATTTCATATAAAAATCAGTTTCTTCATCCATCCCGGATAAAGAATGTAAAATAGAGTTATAATCAGATGATCTGAACGTGTCGGAAGTTAAATAATAGATGGATTCAGAGGAATCCCTGCTATTATCACCGTAATCTGCTTCATGCACTTTATAAAGGTAAAGATCATTGATCATTGCCCTTATATCTGGTTCGTTGGATTTGATAATATCATCAATTTGCATGTCATTTATAGATATCCTTTCATTTCCGGCTATTTTCCTTAAAGCCTGCTTGACGGCCTGCCGGAAATTTTTATAGTTTACTTCATTTTTTCTCCTGTACGGCGTCATTTCTATATCCAGTGAACGGGATATTATTTCTTTTGCATTATTTTTAGATTTGAATGAATAGTAATCATTCATTGTTATGACAATGGGATTTCTGGTATTCTTTATGATATCAAGCAATTCCGAAATTCCACCTGCATCACCGCCTGTTGATTTGCTCCGGGATTCGAATATATTATCTGCCTCATCAATAAGAATCAATTTATCTGGTACCTTTGTATTTTCATCAAAAAGATCCCTGTATTCCGATGCCATCAATGCAATCCTTTTCATATTTTCCCTGTTTCTCGATTCAGATGCATTCATTTCAATAACGTTGAGGCCAGCGTAACGGGCAAGTGCATACGCGGTGCTGGTTTTTCCTATACCTTGCTGCCCCCAGATGATAAGTGCTTTTTTGGTTTCAGTATGACTAATCCACGATTTGATCCAGCTTAACATGGCATCCTTTGCCTCACTGTTGAGGATCAGGTCGTTAATATTCTCTGGTCGATAATCGTCGGCAAATGACATTAATGTACCTTTGTTCCCGGTGCCATTTCTCTGTCCGGAGTCAGGAGTGAGACACCATTATCATCTTCCACCGCAAGAAGCATGCCCTGACTTTCCAGGCCCATGAATTTAGCCGGTTCGAGGTTATTGAGAATAACCAGTTGCTTTCCGATCATTTCCTCGGGTGTGTAATAGCTGGAGATGCTTGAAATAATTTGTTTTTTCTGATCTCCCAGATCTACTATGATCTTCAATAAATATCTTGATTTTTCTACTTTTTCACATTCTACAACCTTTCCTACCCTGATATCGAGTTTATGGAATTCATCAATGCTTATCTCTTCCATAACCTGTATTTTAGCTATTCAATATAAACTTATTCATTACGGAATACACTTTTAAAGGATAATGGGTTCAATGCCTTTATAAACGTTATTATTTCTCTGTATGTTATCTGTTTTATTGCAATAGCTACACCAAAGAATATCACAATAGATACCAGTGCAACAGGCAGGAACAACAGTATAGAATAAACTTGGATATAATATGTTATAACGTAGAGGAATGCAAATTGCACAGCGACCGGTATGATCTGGTAAAATATAGTCATATCCGGTTTCATCGATTCTACTCTTATAACAACTATACGATATGTGATGGTTTCAAACACCATTGCTATAAATGTACTTACAGCGCCACCCAGAACGCCCATTGACAGGAAAGTAATCCCGAATATTGATGGGGGAATGAGTACAAGATCCAGTATTATATTTATTGTCAGGGCAATAATGGTAATTTCGCCTATTTTTTTGGTAAGCCCACGTGCCACAAGACTTGAAGAGTATGCGGAATTGATTGCAATGAGATATGCAGAAAGAGTAAGGAAGATAAGGATATCTGCATACGGTATAAGTGCAGCAGACCACAGATTGGCTAAATATACTCTCAGAGTTATAAACACAACAACCGCAGGGAGGATAAAAATAGAGATCGTCCGCTCAAATGATGATATATCTCCCTTGAATTTTTCGTGGTCTGAACTTTTCATGAGCAAAGGTATGAAAAAAATGCTGATTGTCCCGGCAAAGGTTGTAATCGGTCCGGTAATCTTCTGAAGGCTTGAAAATGCACCTGTTGCGACGGCATGCCAGTAGAATTCTATTAAAACCTTGTCTATATTGCCACTCACTGATCCTATTATGGAAGCAAGGGCAAGAGGATATGCTACCTTGGTATATTTACGGAATAGATCCATTGATGGTTTGCTGAATTTCCATGGCCGCCCGAACATAAATGACACAAAGAAGTACATGAAATAGGAAATACTGTAAATAATTGCCATGATGACAGCGGCACTCAGCGTATTGTAGCCCGGAATCCTGAGAAAATATGCAGCCCCCAGTATGATAAAAAGCGAGTTTCTGACAACTGCTTCTATAATCTGTGGAATTGACATTCTGGCGGATTTCATTTTTGAGTTGAAGTATATGTTTGCGACTCCTGCAAGTCTGTTAAAGAAGAAATACGGGAGCAGGAGTATAATAGTGTATATTTCAACATTGCTCTCGAACCCTCTGTGAAATACATCAAGCCAGACAAAAAGTGAAATCAGAACAATTGATACAGTAATAAAGGTCTGTATTGACCTCACCGTAAGAAATGTCCCGTTGCATGTGCCTTCATCGTATTCCCCGGAAGATAAAAATCTCAGATGCGCGGTTCCATACCCAAGATCACCTACAATGCTCAAAACACCGATAAAAGCCAGGGAAAAACTCAGAAACCCCCATTCCTGCAACCCCACAAATCTTATTATAAAAAATAGGCCGATGTACCCGAAGATAGAATTTATAATCTGTCCGAAGACGAGCAGTGGAGATTTCTTAGCAATCACTTAAACCGCATATAAATTACAACGGATAAACTTTATGAATCTATTTTATCCAGTATTTCTATCAATGCCTTTTCATATTTTTCCGCAACCTTGCCGTCTGTTGAAAGATATTCCTTTGAAAGTACAGATGGTTTAGGCATTATGAGTTTTGTATTCTTCCCGTGCTGAATCAGGACAACCTTACAGGGGATAAAAGCACCTATATCCTCATTGTCGTGTATGAGATCAACAGCAGCAGGAGGATAGCATACGTCCAGAATATAATATGGCTCCAGTTCCGTCTTCATCTTTGTAAAAACTTCCTTTACATCTACATATGAAAGTATGAGCCAGTTTGCCTCCTTTAACATTTTATGGATTATGCCAAATATTTCCTCGGCATCTTTATTGAATGTTTTCTCATATGAGTACATAGATGCATATTACAGAAAAATATATAAACTTCATTTAGTGGACTTATTAATTTCTGACTCTTCCATAATCATGTACTGGAGTTTCTTTCCGGCTTTAATATATTTATAAACAGTGTTTCCTGTATCACTGTTCAATCTGAGCTTTATCATGCCTTTGGAGGAGCTTCTGGCAGAGAGGACGGAAATGCCGTCGACATACAATTTTACAGGACGATTCCTCGATCCCACATCTATAAACAGTGTTTTATTTTTAATTTCTATTATGGCATCCTGCATTATATTTGCATCATCTGATAAAGTATCCACATCAATCTTCAGACCGTAGGATTTTTCAAGCCCGTTTACTGTCTCGCCCTTTCTGCCGATGAGTCTGGGTATTTTGGCATCCGGAACTTTGATGGTTACCCTGCCCTCTGACATCACCTGAACATCCACATGATCTGTATCGAGGAGCTGCATCATATCATCCCTGATTTTGGCAGCAGCCAGTGCAAATAACGGATTCTGCCCGGTTTTTTCATCTCCCACCGGTATTACCACAACCTGGTCTCCGAATGTATAAATTTCACTGACGGGTTTGTTCTTCAGAAAATCCCTTATAACTATTACTGGCCTTGCAAGATCTTCCTGATTGAGGCCATAGGGTATTTTTATCTCATAATCGGTGGTTAGAACCTGTGCTACCTTCCCGCCCTCAATAAACAGGACCGTGTCAACAACCTGTGGTATGAGTCCGAGTTCTATTCTTCCCACAAAACGCTGTATGGCATCAACTGCCCTTGTAGAATGAACAACCCCTATCATACCAACCCCTGCAAGCCGTAGGTCTGAATACACCTTGAAATCCGATGTCACCCGCATTTCATCGAAAACGGTATAGTCTTCACGAACAAGAAGAAGGATATCCCCCGTTTTTTCCATATCTCCTTCCAGGGTTGTGTACTGGGTTATACTATCATTTACCTGCAAATCCCTTGGTTTTTCCATGGTTTTAACAATTTTGCTTCTGGAAGCATAGTATTCCGCCAATGCAGTAACGAAGGTACTCTTTCCCGCTCCCGGGGATCCGGAAACCAGAATCCCATATGCCTTATTCTGAAGGCGGTCCATAATTCTTTTATCAAGTTTATAGTCTTCAATGGTTGTTTTAACCACGGGCCTCACTGCGGTTATTTCCATGATATCAGAAAATGGAGGGCGCGTTATAACTATTCTCAAATTTTTCAGCTGTATAACCGTAGCGCCGAACATATCCATTTCAATAAATGATTGATCCTCGAATTTACCACGCTGCACTATGTTGTATGCAATTTTCTCCAGTTCATCATATGACACGATATAATCAAGTTCTTTGAGTACCACCTCACCGGGCTTGCCGGTTTTAATAAGTGGCTTCATGCCTGCCTTTAAATGTACAGATGAAGTGTATTCATCAAAAAATTCCTGTATATCCTTTGCATCTTTCTCCTCGCCTTTAATGTAAACAACATTGATTCCCTTTATGGAGGCAATAATGCTCTGTATATGATCCCCTGTTACAAGTGTGGCATTATTATCAAGTGCCAGATTTCTTATTATATTGTCAATTTCACCACTGTGGGCATTTTTTATCTGCCATTCCATGGGGCGGTTCCCCATTATATCAATATAAATTTTGCCTGAATCTGAGAGCATTCGCAATTTTTTGAGTTCTTCAAGTGCAGTAAAACCAATAGATCTACCCTCATTTGCCTGGTGCTCTATTTCCGCAATCATAGCCTCAGAAAGGATAACTCTTACATCCTTTTTATTGCCTATATAATCCCTAAATTTTCCGCTTACTATTACCGATGTATCAGGTACGTAATCCACATTAGATAATTGTCTATTATTATTTAAATAATTTTAATTTACTGAAAACCTTTATTTTACTGGATTTTAAACAATTTCATACCATTTTATGCCCTTACAGGGTACTCAAAAATTATTTAATGCAGCTACTATTTAAGGTATAATGGAAAAAACTGAAATAAGCCTGAATGAATACAGGGTTTTAGATTATATCAAGGACAAAAGAGATGTGCCGGAAGATTCACTTGACCTGGATATGGATGAACGTATCAAATCAAGTGCCGTGTCCTATCTTGAATTCAAAAAACTTATTGATGTCAGAAAGGAACCATCTGATACATTTACCGTTACAGAAGAAGGGAAAAAGTATATTGACCACGGATTTCCTGAGGAAAGACTCTACAAATTTTTGATGGAAAGAGGAGAATGCGGCCTTGAAGAGATCAAAAAATACATGGGGGATGACTATAAAATAGCAATGGCAAATATAGCAAAGATGGGGTTAAAGCCTGTCAATGGCACTTTAAGATTGGAAGATGGCGAATTTCTCAGTTTATTTCAATCAAGGAGGGATGCTCTTATCAGTATTAAAGGGGGGAATAAAATTCCTGATGAATTGCTGGATGTTTTTATACACAGAGGACTTGTGACACGGCACAGGGCCGTAAAGCGGATAATCAATATAAATAAGAATGGCATTTCAACCCTGCAGAACTATGAAAACAATGATTATCTTGAAATTCTTACCCCAGAACTCATTGCTTCCGGCCAATGGAAAAACAGGAATTTCAGGCCTTATGACCTGAATTCAAGGGTCGAGCAGGTTAATGGTGGAGGATTGCATCCCCTGACATATTTAATAGAAAACGTAAGGAAGATATTCCTTGAAATGGGGTTCACAGAAATGCATGGCCATTTTATAGAATATACTGGATGGAATATGGATATGCTTTTTATTCCACAGGATCATCCTGCAAGAGACCTACAGGATACATTCTACATAAACTCCGGAGAGGATATAGAATTTGAAAACCCGGAGATACTTGAAATGGTAAAAAAAATACATGAAAGAGGATACGGGAAATACAGTGGCTGGAACTATAAATGGTCCGAGGAAGAGGCCAGAAAATTGATTCTAAGGACACACACAACTGTTAATACGGTAAGATACCTTTATAATCACCGGGATAGCCCACAATTTGTTTTCTCCATAGAAAAGGTATTCAGGCATGAAAGCGTGGACTGGAAACATCTTTCCGAACTTTACCAGATAGAGGGTGCAGTTTATGG
>JAKAAE010000041.1 GCA_021797225.1 Thermoplasmata archaeon
CTATTGCTGCAATAAATTCTGAAGATGATTTGAAAGGCAGGATTAAGGAAGGCTTTGAGAAACTCTCACGCAGCCTCACATTTGCAAAAAGCTGGATTCCGAGGTTCATGAATCAGAATATAAAAATGTAGGTAATAAACTATAATTATTCTCACTGGATATATACTCCATGAAATAATTACATTGACCTTCTTTTGTGATATATATTTTATTGATAAATTATTAATGGTATTTCACACTTAACTTTTAAATGCGGGAAAATATAGAAAATGCTAGGATAAACCGTTTTACGTATATACTGGGAAGCTCGATTTTCTCGTTTTCTCTGAATTCTACATTGAGATTTTTTATACCTGTATTGATACCTCTCCTGGTTACATCATTAAACATATCCGTTTACATGGCCTCACTTTTCATAACTTCTTACTGGATCGGATACACGGTGTTCCAGATTCCGTCAGGAATAATCGCTGACCGTATAGGAGTAGCTAGGGTTGCTAAATTATCGTTCCTTTTGATGATAATAGTTTTCTCCTTTTTTTATTTTGGAAAGAATTCATATTCGGAAATTCTTATAATTCAGTTTTTCCTGGGATGTTTTTCTGCAACAGTATATGTTTCAGATACATCAACTATACAGAAATGGATTCCTGCATCCGGAAGGTCCACTTTTATTGGAATTTATCAAACCGGGTTTTTTATCGGTGCTTCACTTGGTGAATATTTTATCCTGAGGGGTTTGAATATCAGCTTCAGGTTTCTTTATGTTTCCATTATGGTAGTTCTGGTTATTGCTGCTATTATTAATTTTATATTTATAAAGGAGCCTGAAAAAAAGAAAACCAAAATTCGTACCAGAATAAATAAAAAAATTTTTTACGTTGCAATGATAAGATTTTCCGCTGGTTTCCTGTATATTGGATTTATTACTCTCTTTACAACGTTCATAGTGTTTGATCATATTGTACCGTATCCCGATGCGTATCTCTATGCCTGGATTCCGGCAGTAGGTGGTATAATTACATCACCTGTAGGTGGATGGATATCTTCAAAAATAAAACGTGGAAAATCACTGGTTTCTATAATTCCGGTAATAATTCTAGGAGCCACAATAATATATATTAACTATGCACCTGTTGCTGTAATATTCGGAATCTCATTCCTCTCTGGTATGCTTTACGGACTTTATGCTGGACCTTCCATGGGCATGGCATCTGATTTCAGCGGTGGTGATCATAATCTGGCATCTGCAAGCAGTATACTCAACTTCAGTTCCCAGATAGGAGGTACAGTATCACCCCTCATAATCGGGTATTTCTTCTCTATTTATGGAAATTTCCGGCTGGCTTTCATTGTTGTAGCAGTTATATCTATATTAATTGTGCTTATACCCTTAATAAAGATAAAATTTTAATATTTTCTGACTCTGAGACTTGCTTTATCGATTTTTCCCACGCTTGTCATGGGTATCTCTTCAATGAAGATGAAATTAACTGGAATCCACCATTTCTTGATGTGCCCGGATTCCACCTTTGAATTCATGTGTTCCTTTAATTTCTCAGTATTTATATTTTCCGAGGCTTTAATCCAGGCAACCGGTTTTTCTCCCCATTTTTCATCTGGAATAGCAGTTACAGCACATATATCTACACCGGGAAATTCGGATATTATGGATTCAAGAATGGATGTAGGTATCCATTCACCGCCGCTCTTCACAACATCTTTAATCCTGTCCAGTATTTTTATGCCCCCTGTTTCTGTTATAAGCCCCACATCACCTGTCTTAAACCATCCGTCGTCATATTCCCCTTCGTCCTTTCGATTAAGGTATTTACCTGGCAGCCAAGGGGCATTAATCCATAGTTCCCCTATGACATTATTTCCTAGTATTTTTCCTGATTCATCCCTTACAGATGCACTGACCATGGGAACCGGATGTGTAACAGAACGCAGTGATTCTATATCATTTTCTTTTCCAATTGATATGGACGTTGCCAGCATATCGGTACCACCATATATAGTTGAGAATTTTATATTCTTATCCTTGAGTTTTCTGGCTATGCCACTGCTAATGGGCGACCCGCCTATCAACATTTTCATTCCATTCAAATGATTTTCAGTATCGTGCGAGAGCAAATCATAAACCATTGTTGGTACGGCATTTAACCATGTAACTTTGTGTTTTTTTATATTAGAGAGAATATTTTCCGGGTTATATTTCCCGTTTATTACGTAATTTGCCCCAAGATATGCGGCATGGAAGGCAGAACCCCATGACCATATATGATAAAATGGAATCAGTGAGAGTATTGTGTCATTGTAATTCAGGGAGGCAGGGGATTGAAACATACCCAGTTGATAGAGTATGCTGAGTGCACCGTTAGCTGCCTTTTCATTGGTATAAAGTACCTCCTTCGGCTTTCCCGTGGTTCCGGAGGTAAAGAGTATGGAATAATTGTCTACTCCAGAAGTGATTTCCTCACGGTGCATATCACTGACCAGCAATTCATCAAATTTAGTGTATTTATTATTCCTTCCAAGTGCTATCACATGATCATTCTGGAATTCTTTTCCTATTCCTGCATTTAAAAAATCATCCGATGCAAACATATATTCTGCACCTGATTCTTTTACAGTTTCCATTGCCATATTCCATGGCAGTTTAATATTTACTGGATATATTATTGACCCTGTCATACTGGCTGCAAAGAGGAGTTCCATGAATTCTAGGGAATTATAATCTGCAACAGCAAACACCGTTCCCTTTGAGATTCCCATTTTATTCATAGATGTAGATATTTTAGAAACATTCTCATAAAGTCCCCGGTATGTTACTGTTTTTTCAGCTATTACTTTATTTCCAGGGAATAGAACAGCTGCCCGTCTCAGAATCTTTATTACATTAAATCCTTCTCCCATTTTACCACCTAATTTTTCAGGCTCCTTTCCTGCCTTTCAATGTGTATCAGTGATTCACCACTTTCAGGGGCATCCTTATCGTAATCTTCCTTTTTGACATATCTCTGAAAATATAATTTACCTACTTTTATAAAATCATTGTTACCTGTTTCGTTTCCGATATGGAGAAGCAGAATAGCTGCCATGGAATTTCCCATTATATCCATTAAATATTTTGCATGGAACTGGGCCTGACTATTATCCATTGATAGAATTTTGTCTATACTGTCACGGAGAAGCATGTAACAGGAATCTGCGGTCTCCCTTCCATCACTTATATCTGAAATTATATCCTGGAAGTCAAGCAACATTTTGATGTGTGCTTTTTTCTTCATGATTGCTTCTAACATGTCCAGAGCCTGTATATTGCTTGCACCTTCCCATATTGGAGTTATCAGTGCCTCCCTGTGCCAGCGTTCTATGGGGAACTCAGACAAGAATCCGATTCCTCCATGAAGTTCTGTAGCCATCTGGGTAATTATGGATGAAGATTCGGCTGTAATATTTTTCACTATATGGGTCATCAATCTGGTATAATTGTAATCATCATCGTATGGTGGTTTTGTTTTTATTGATTTATCGAAAAGGTCTATGGTTTTAAACGTTAGTGCAACGGAACCCTCTAGAAGTATTTCCATATCCAGCAGGTCCCTTTTTATTCCGGGGTGCTCTAGAAGTAATGATCCAAAAGTTTTCCTTTTCATTGAATAGTAATATGCTTCCAGGTATGCCTTTCTTGCTATTCCACACGCAGCTGCAGCGTTATCCAGCCGTGAGACCATAAGGTCCTCGGTGATATAATAAATTGCCTTTCCTGCATCACCGAGCATCTTTGCTTCTGAATTTTCCAGTTCTACCTCTCCAGATGGCACACTTTTTGTAGCACTCTTCTCCTTGAGTCTTCTTACCCTATAGTTTAAACTGCCCTCACTATTTTTCCGGGGAAGAACAAAAAGTGATAAACCCTTGGCACCATGGTTATTGCCGTGAAAGGCCGATGTTAGCGATACATCTGCCAGGCCTGCATTGCTGGCAAAATATTTATCTCCCTTAAGATACCATAAATTATTTCCGGGTTCTGCCACTGTTTGATTGGCACCCAGATCACTTCCACCCTGTATTTCTGTAAACCATGTTGCACCAAGTAATAAATTACTGGAGTCCCCGATTAATCCGGAAACGTAATCCCTGAAGCTATCAGGGGCATACTTATGCAATGCATACGCCGTCTGGTGTGTAAGTGTTATTATGCAGTATATGCCCGGGTCTGCAACAAGATAGCCCATGGCATAATGGTCTATGATGGATTTTCCATGGAAATACGGTCTGTTTATTCCGAATTCCTTAATGAGCTTCTCTAGTGCGTGCTTTTCTACCGAGTTTATCAGAACACTATCGATCCTTTTACTGTCAATTCCCCACATCTTCAGTACAGGAGGGGATATTTTATCTATATAATCAGTGATTTCGTAGAGCTGTTTTCCCGCATAGGCGCCCAGAGAAGAAAGATTCACGCTTTTCCCGGCATAAAATTCCACTATCTCCCTGAAAGGAAGGTCTATATCATAATGGTTCTTTCCATAAATGTTCGATATATATGAATATGAATCGTCCATAATGATTAAAGGGTTTTGAGTATATAAAAATATGGAACATACTAAAAATGTAAGTTTATTTTTATGGGAACCGTACAATATTTCATGAAATTTTGGCGTTTAAATCGCCTATTATGTCGTACCCGTGGGATGAAAGGAGGTTATCCAGATGCAACCTGCTGAAACGATCTCTTATTACATTCCGGGAACGGGAAAACAGATTAACATCCGGAGAGTCAGTAAAACCCTGATTTATAGTAAGTAATTCACCGGAATAAGATCCCATTGCAATATCTCCAGTTATGACAGACCTGTTCTCGTCAATGAGAATCATTTCATCAAGATATGGTATCTTATCACCGTCATTCCTATACACTGTAACTCTCTTAGTCTTTAACCAGAAAAGGGACCCTTCTTCATAAATTTTGTAGTTATTTATGCCTTTTTCTTCGTACATCTTTTTCGGGGAAACGGAAAGAGAATCAGCCTGCAAAGGGACATAAATGGGTATTTGAAGTTTGTATGATAAATATCTTGAACCCCTGGTATGGTTCGCCGTTGTGAGTACTATTGCTTCAGCCTTTCCAATTAAGGGCAATGCCTTTTCAAGCCCATGCACATAAGGCGGATCCACAAGAATAATTTCTTCATCCTTTGAAAGTAAGTGTCCAACCATTTCCCAGTCATATTCAGGATCCTGTGTGCGCCAGGTATATATACCGTTCAGGACAGGTAGAAACATAAAAACAGCATACAGTTTCAATATTTATATATTAGGGAAAAATTGCGCCAATAAATAACATGCTTCCACTATCATCCGGGGGAAATTTCCATTTTTAATGTTAAAAACTTAGTTCGTTAAACATAAGATACTTTATTTCTTATATAATAATAAAGCATATAGTTTTACCGGTAATTATGCTGAGAATAATGAAATATCCTGGATCAAAAACGAGCGTAGTGGAGGATATCCAGAGAATATACGATCAGTGCGGATGCAGTATATTCGTTGATGTTTTTGGCGGATCGGGGTCCGTTGCATTAAATATCCGTTCTAGGGATATAGTTTACAATGATATTAACAGAGATCTTTACATATTATTCACAGCCCTGAAAACCCACTTTCCCCCCTTCTACAGGGCTGCAAACGCACTTGCAATGGATAGACAATTATTTTTTGATTACTATGATGGTAGAATTGTGTTGAACAATGAAGACCCAGAAGTTGAAAAAGCATTTTCAATTTTCTTCAATTTTAATTCTGGTTTCGGAGGTATGGGGGAAACATACGGCAAAAAGGATAAATCACTATACGGAACGTATCGCAAAAATGTATCTAATCTAATTAAAGCCTCACATTTAATTGGAAAAATGAAGCTAGAGAATATGGACTTCAGGGGATTAATAGAAAAGTATGATTCTTCGGATACATTCTTTTACATCGACCCTCCTTATCCCGGGAAAAATTGGTACGTGCATAATTTTACGGCGGATGATTTTAAGGAACTGGGTAAAGAGGTAATAGCAATAAAGGGTAAATATGCCATGAATTTCAACGCATCAGATGCATTTCCGGTTAAAGTATTCGGCAAACCTTCTTTCGTAAGGGAAGAGCCAAATCATAATGGAAAACCGGATAAAACTGAATCCAGAAAAATAGCCTTTTATACAAATATAGTTAAACTCTCAGGAAAATGGTAATAATAGTTAGCAGTAGTATCAGTATAAATTTATTAAATAATCACACATATTGATATATGGAATTCAGAACCGGATGCTCGGGCTGGAGTTATGATTTCTGGAGAGGAAAAGTATATGGTCTCTCTGAGACCCAAAATAATTTTTTGAAAATTTACTCAAAATTGTTCGACACGGTAGAAATTGATTCCACATTCTACGCTGCCCAGGGTGCGGGCACAGTGAGAAAATGGTACGATTCAGTTCCTGAAAATTTCATCTTTTCTCCGAAAATGCCGAAAAAAATAACACATGATGATCGATTGCAAAACTGTAAAAATGACCTTGATTTTTTCCTTAAAAATATATTATTACTCAGGGAAAAACTTGGAATTATACTTATTCAATTACCGCCTGATTTTGTTTTTAACCTAGAAATCATGGAAGGTTTTATTGAAATGCTTCCTCAGGATATTGAATTTGCGCTTGAATTCAGACATATCTCCTGGTTCAGAAATGAAACGTATTCACTATTGAAAAAATACGGGATAACAATGGCATGGCCCGTTCTTGATTATGTAAGACCGCCATTGATAAAAACCACGGAAAACCTATACATTCGTTTTCTGGGAAATAAGGAACTAAATAAGAGTCAACTGGGTGAAATCAGAATCAACCGACATAAAGAAATCAGAAACTGGGTGGACAATATTATGAAAAACAGTTATGGAATAAATACTGCTTTTATTTATGCCAACAACCATTATGAAGGCTTCTCACCTGAAACTCTTAAATATATAAGGAATGAACTGAGATTGCCGGATCATGTGAAGATGCTTGCAGACAGACAGAAAAAACTGTTCTAAAGTTATTATTTGAAAAATATATTATTAATGCTCCAATATAATTAATATTTTATAGTGTTTTTTCCATTACCAAAAATGTTAATTGAATATGCAGTAGCATCCATAAACGCAATGCTTGGCAGGATAGATGATATAGCCATATCGGTATCTGCTATACTGATTACAATTCTATGGATTCCTGTTGCCCTGAGTTTTTTCAGTACTGATGAAAATAAAAAATATATGGCAAGGGAGAAACTGAAAAATGCAACTATAGGAACAGTGATATATATCCTTGCCATCAGTGGTATTTTATTCACAGTGTTTAACTATGTGGTAACAGGGAAAATATGAATTATGGAGCCATTTTTGGAGAGATAGTAAGGATATTTACAAAAATCGCAAGATCATCTGTAATATTGCTCTGGCATATTACTGTAAACTATGGTCTGAATCCAAAATATTCTTATACAGAATTTATAAATGCTAATCCTGCTTTTTTATCGTTCTACAATTACCTTTTCAATAGTATTTATTCAGATATTATTGTCACCGTCATTCTATTATCTGCTGTTACTACATTGGTTTATAACTCTTTCATCAGGCCTTATCCAGCTACAAGACTTTTGATAAAAATAATGATTTCATCTATTCTATTTTTTGAATCATATAAGATATCCCTTATATTTTTGAAAATATCACTGGTGTTTTATAGTAGTATTTACACTTTGAAACCTGACTGGTATAGTATTGGTATATCCGGGCTTTCGCCGGATAATCAGATCATGGCAGTACTGCTCAATGGCTCATATATGCTTGCCATAATCCTTCTCTTCGGTGTCATGATAATAAGGCAGGCACTCATACTTTTCTTTATCCTTTTCATTCCTGTAGCTTCAATACTTTTTATATTTCCTGGAAGTGAAAAGCACGTGTTTAAATTCTACAGAATATTTTTTGAAATTTCTTTCTTTCCATTCTTTTCCATAATTATACTATATTTACTGGGCATGTTTAACAATCCATTCCTTGACATAGGCTTGATATATGTGGCAGCAACTGCACCGCTGTTTTTTGTTACAGAAATATACAGATATTTCCAGGGCAGTTTTAATTTTCTTGAATCTGACGCTATAATGTCGGATATATCATCAAATATGGGAGAATTTAGCCCAGAAAACATATTGAGTGGGGATTCTAATGCCATTATGTCTATTCCAAATTTAGCAGAGGAACTGATACCGGAAATAGTGAACAGCAAGGGTGAGATAAATTAAGATTCCTGCCAATGTATATAATTTCAAATCCTATATTTACAATATATCACTGGTTAAATTTATAATAATTATAGCAGGCATATCGATTGTGGCTATTATATCAACCGGGTACTTATCTCTTGCAATAATAACAGGAATCGTATATTTCATTATTATGGCATTGCTCAGATTCGAACCTGGAAATATATATTCGTTGAGGAAACTGTACTTTAAAAGTTCAGCCTCTGATTTAAAATTTATCAGAAATAATGAATTGTATGGGATTTCCGGCAAATTTATTTTCACGGTTATAGAGATAGAAAATAAAGAGCTTTACACTGATAGTGCAAAGGGAATACAGATGATGGCAATAGCACGGATGCTTGATAAAATTACATGCAATGTAACTGTACAAACAAGGGCAGAAAAAATCGGAGATGCCTTCTACTACAGAACATTTATATTCCTAAAATCAAACAGGAGCAGTTTTAACCATGCAATTGATATTATACGGGAGAATATTCCATCTTTTACATCTGGAAATTCAGTAAAAGCGCGGTTAGTTGATGACGAAAAATTAATCTCATCTCTGTTCTATACCAGAGTAAGTACCAATTCAAATTACTTTAAAAAGGATGATTTATATGGAGCGTATTTTGATGTTCTGGACACGGAATATTCTTCAGATTTTCTTTACCAGTCCATTATTGAGAAGCTTGGCTTTATGATCGAGATGAATATGGAACTGAAGCCGATCATAGAAAAAGATATTTTTCTCAAAAGGTTGATGGCCTCAAGAAAGGCAGAATTATCGTACACAAAATCAGGGCACTACGCCTCACTGCTAAAGAAGCAGATATCATCTCTCGAATACCTCTCCAGGCAGGATAAGCTTTATAATATATTCATTCGCTTTTCAATTTTATCAGAACACCCGGCACAGCTACGGGAATACAGTGACAGGTTCAGAAAAACTATGGAATCTGCAGGCTTCAAAATGAGAGGATTTCATTTTTTTAATAAGGC
Organism: Thermoplasmata archaeon; assembly: GCA_021797225.1. Next base: position 9,358 of record JAKAAE010000041.1, read on the forward strand.
ATCCTTTAATCCTTTAGAAACTGCAACTCAGGGTAAAAAATATATAATGGATCCAGAGACTATTTCCTCCATATTTCCCTGTGGATTTACTGCAATACCAGAGAATTCAGGGGAATTTCTAGGTTTTAATTTAATAACCGGTAAAAAAGTGTATTTAAATCTCTTCCATGGACCATCGTATAACGTGGCGATAACAGGCGAAACTGGATCTGGAAAATCGTACTTTACAGGTATGTTACTCAATAGGTTCATAAATTCTTCATCAGTATTTATTATAGATCCCCTAAAGGAATACAGTGGTAACCAGATTATAGAACTTGGATCAGGGGAATATCCAGATTTTACCATTGGCCCCGGATTAATCAGGAATATTATTCCTGAGGTTATGGAAAAAATCAGCGGTATACCTTCAGATAAAATCACGCAATTGATGGAGCTTCTTGAGAAAAAGAGTGGTGATATAATTTTCAGTGAACTTGTTTCAGAAATTATAAAATATAATGCATATAATTCAGTCAATAAAAATTTTCTAACCGGAAAACTGTTCAGTGAGCCCGTAAAAGTTTCAGGGAACAGATGTGTATTTCGTTTTGATTACGGGGATACACGTTTCAGGGATCTTTTTTTCAGACTTGCTATCAGTTTAACTGTTTCCCTGGCCGAGAACAGGGAGGGTAATAAAATAGTAGTTATCGATGAAAGCCATCTTTTTATTAAGAATGCTGAAAATGCCGAAATGGTTGATATGCTGGCAAGAAATGGGAGACACAACAAAATATCCCTGATCACGGTTACACAGAACGTCAATGACTATTATTTCAACAGTTATGCTGAGTCTATTCTGAGAAACTCGGTAAATTATTTCATATTCAGGCAACATGAAAAAATTAAGGATAAACTATTCCTAGGTTACACTATCGATCCTGTATCCCTTGCAGGAGGTAGCAATTTCGATTATTCAGAATGTTTTTACTCAACAGGCACGCTTATAAGGAAATTAAAAATAGCTGGAAATAAATAAACATATATTATAATAGAAAACTCTTACCCACATCAGGAATTATAACTTCAGAACCAGCTGATGCTACTTTTCTTTTGAATTCTGATGCATCTGCCTCGATTGGCGGAAAAGTATTATAATGCATCGGTATGGCTTTCTTTACATCGAGGAGTTTGATTGCCTCCACTGCACCATCAATATCCATTGTATAATGCCCTCCGATAGGCAGCATGGCAACATCCGGTTTATGGAGTTTTCTTATAAGTTCCATATCTTTGAAATATGTGGTATCCCCGGCATGGTATATTCTAATATCCCCATTATCTACGATAAAACCCATTGCTTCACCGGCATACAACCCGTTATAACTTGAAGAGTGTATTGCCGGAACCGCCGTTATTTTTGCACCCTTGAAGTCCACAGTTCCGCCAGGATTTATATCGATTGTTTTTACATCCTCCTTTTTTAATATTTCGGAAAGTTCGAATGAGCACAGAACAGGAGCACCGTTTTTCATTGAAATTTTTACTGCATCTCCTGAATGGTCAAAATGACCATGGGTCAGAAGGATAATATCGGGTTTCATATTTTCCGCAGCCTCCCTGGCAAGTGGATTTCCAGTGAAAAATGGATCTATAAGTATGTCTAAGCTGCCTTTAATGCTGAATCCGGCATGTCCATGCCATGTTATTTCCGTTTTCATGAATATTTTATTGTCCACTAGTATAAAATTTTTTCATTTTTCTTTATAGCTTTAAGTATTTCTGCCTCAATGGATTTGCATACTTAAGGAAATTCGCTTTTCCTGCAAAATCAAATTTGGAGTTGATATTGTTATATGCCGTAAAGTAGAGTTCAAAAAATATAGATTTCAGAACAACCTTACCGAAATTTGCACCGATTGTAGGAAAATAAATGTATTTAAATTCCAGTGAATTCCAGGACAATCTGTGTCTAATAAATTGCATAATCCAAATATGTTAAACATTACGTAAATTTTTTGTAATATATAGAACTTTCAGGATTGCAGCATATCCCTTAAGGCAACTTCTCGTTTTCTTCTCCATAATAATTATGTGTTTATCCATTATTGTTATATTTTACGTGACTTTACATCTATTTTATTTTTGTAGAATGCAGAATGCTATTTTTCCAGACTTTTCACCAACTGTACTGTGGGTGCACTAATTTTCTACCATGCTTTCAAGATTCATTGTTTTTACCAGCAGTTCCGAGATATCCGACTTGCACTCTATCCTCCATGCCACACTCTTTCCATTTGCAGCATAATTGAGATTTATGTCCTTGAAATAATCTTTCATGGATATAAGCGAAACAGACTCATCCCTGGAATGTATTTCATTGTATATGAGTGCAAGGAAGAGATATGCCATAAGGGAAAAGAACATGTGCACCCTTATCTTCTGTGGAGTCCAGTGGTATACGGGAAACGCAATGTCCAT
>JAKAAE010000042.1 GCA_021797225.1 Thermoplasmata archaeon
ATATACCATTGACAAGATATGCTGTCATTGATTTCCGGTACGAATAATTGATGGCGTATACACTATAATTTTTATTATATAAAGATAGAGACCAGGAATTTCCTGGTGGCATGTTACTTTCTGAGAATACTATTTTATGTGTTACCGGAAATTCTATGGTAATATTTTCAGAATTACCTTTTATTATAAAAGACGGGTTACGTGCAGGTTGCGTTTTTTGGGTTATAGTGCTGGATTGAATAACTCCAAATGATCTAATTGCAGAAACATTGCTTTGATTAGCGATGAAGGCATAGTTCCTGGAATAATTATAGAGCCCATCGGGAAGATACGCTGTCATAGAATGATTAGAAGAAGAATTTTCATATGAAACAGTACAATTTGCAGTATCTGTAAATATATACCACCTGATTCCTTTGTGTAGATTTACTTCGTGAAAAGTTATGGTATGTAATACCGGAAGCTTTAATCTTAAAGCAATATTTGTTCCATTGACTTTAAATGATGTCTGGTTTATATATGTTGAGCTCGGACCTGCCATTAAGGAATATGTTCCATCGGGTAAATACGATATCATACTTTTGGATGCAGAAATATTGTAGTAATAGAAACCATATGCCTTAAAAGATAAGGCTATAACATTCCATTCTATTCCAGAAGGTAGATTCTTAACTGTAAAAGTTATTCTATAAAATTTTGGAAACGATAATGTTATATTCTTTGAATTGCCATGCACAGAAAAGGTATTGTATCTATAGTTAGTTCCAAGAGGACCAGCAAGATACTCATAATTTCCATTGCTAAGAAAAATAGAAATAGAATTTGTATTGCTTGAATTGGTTACCTGAAAGGGGTTTATATGCATTAATTGCGCATAATATGGAAATGAGGGAAATTCAGACCTTAATGTTTTTGATCTGTGATGCACAATGACTACCTCCCAGGGCACTCCAGTGTCTAGGCCGTGTTCAATAAAAGTTATTTTGTATAAACGTTTCCCTGGATGTCTGGAAGATATGCTAGCTGAGTTAAAACTAGCTGGCAGATTTACAGATTTTAATGCTGTTGAATTTATTGGTTTCTGTAACCGAGCATTTTTTAAAGGAATGTTGGTTTTATCTGGGTTTAAAGTATTATAATATGTGGCTCCAGTCTGTTCATCAATTAAATTTTTAGAATTAGCAGTACTCATTGAGAAACTATTATCAATGGAAAACATGGGAATAATCATAAGTGATATGACAAGTATTATGAAAAATAATTTCTTTACTGCCGTTGATGCATTGGCCATATTAATGTATAAATTATCATTATACATAAATTTTTTCCCATAACAATAATAGATAAAATTTCTTATTATATATAAAATATGTTATTATACGGTGACTATGTTGTGAATCCAATTAGGAAATTATTTTAATGCTTATAATTGTGAATAATTCCTGAACCTGTGAGCGGAAAGATCTATGGGTTATCCGAGAATATCATTCATGGAATTTTCCTGCATTATAATTATTTTACTCTCCAGATTTATCATTCTAATTTCATCCAAAGATTCAGTTGCATTTTATTTTCTGAATGCTCTGAGATGTCCATAATTGAATCAACTGTCTATATGAAATCAAGAAAGTTTTAATTTGAATGTATCTCTATCGATTAATATTACATTCCAGCACAATTTTATAATGTTATAAATTTTAGCCTATGATTTGCTAATATCATCGATCCATTTAAGGGAACGTTTTACAGCCTCCAGCCATGCAGTATATCGTAGCTGTAAATCTGATTTACTTTTATCCGGGGTATATTCCTGATCGGCACGTGCCATATGGTGTAAATCATCAACGTTCCAGAATCCAGCGGCAATCCCGGCTATATATGCAGTTCCAGCAGCCGTAATTTCGGTGGAATGTGTTTTTATTATGTTTATCCCAGAAAGATTAGACTGAAACTGCATTAAAAATTGGCTCACAGAGAGACCACCGTCTGCTCTGACTTCTCTTATTGCGGATGACTTTTTCATCTCCCTTAAAACGTCCTCAGTCTGGAATGCAACGGATTCATATGCCATTCTTGCTAAATCGTTCCTACCCGTTGATCCATTCAATCCTATAATAAGTGCTCTGGCATCCGGATCCCAGTAGGGTGATCCGAGACCTGTAAAAGCCGGAACAATATAAGAGAATCCGGGTTCAGCAGACGTTGCCATTGCCTCAAATTTAGAGAATGATTTTACATTGAGTAAATTCTTAACCCAGTCGACTGAAAAGCCTGCACTGAAAACGCTACCTTCCAGTGCATAGTTTACTTTTCTGCCATGGAGGCCGAAGGCAACAGTATTGATCAAAGTTCGGGAATGTGGAAGATCAGCGCCGGTATTGAGCATTGTAAATGATCCTGTTCCATAGGTAATTTTAGCCATACCATTTGAGGTAGAAGAGTGGCCGAATAGAGCCGATTGCTGATCTCCTATAGTTGAATATACAGGAATTTTTACATTTTTGCAAATGGAAATGCTGCCAAATTCATTCAATGATGGAAAGACATCAGGCAGTATGGTGTCCGGAATGTTGAACAGGGACAACAAATTTGATTCCCATTCAAGCTTTCGTATATCGAAAAGCATGGTTCGGGATGCGTTGGTATAGTCGGTAGAGCAGGGATGTGAGCTATCAAGATTGTAAAGAATCCATGAATCAACTGTCCCAAAAATTAGTTCACCTCTCGCAGCTGCTTTCCTAACATCATCAACATTGTCCAGGATCCACTGTATTTTTCCAGCACTGAAATATGGATCAAGTCTTAGCCCTGTTTTTCTTGCTATTTCATCTTCCGAATCGGAAAGCGCTTTCATAATAGTTTCAGTTCTACGGTCCTGCCATAAAATTGCATTGTATACAGGTATACCAGTACTCCGGTTCCATATAATAGCCGTTTCACGCTGATTTGTAATTCCGGCACAGTCTATCTGTGATGGGGATATTCCGGCATACTCGATTGCCCTTGATATGGATGTTTTTAAAGATGAAATAATAAGATATGGGTCCTGCTCCACCCAGCCTTCCCCGGGATAAATTGATTTCATCCTGACTGTGTACATTGACACCATGTTTCCTTCAGTGTCGAATATAACCGCCTTAGAATTTGTGGTTCCCGCATCTATAGAAAGTATGTATTTTTTTATCATGGAATGGTACCGTTATATAATACCTCAGTACATGTGCCTATAAAAATCAATCAGAGTATACCGGAGTGATGCTCATATTTGCTGTATAATTTATAACACATATGAATTCAAGGTCTTTCTTCCATGGGTTCCTAAGTTCGTGTTTAAATCGGGAATCTATGAAGATAAAATCTCCAGCCTCAAGCTGCATCTTTTCTCCATTGACTGTGGCATCGCATTTTCCCTTAATTATGTAAAGGCTTTCAAAATAATCGTGATAATGTAACTGTATAAATCCATCGGGCTTTATGATAAATCTTCTCATTGCATATGATTTTTCCTGCTTGTCCGTAATGAGCCACTGTATGTATGTGTCCTTCGAATTTCCAACCTTTACCTCCTGTGCAGGAATATCCTCTATATTTCCTTTATAATAACCGTTCATCTATTTGTATTCAGATATTGTTAATAAATTATTCTTTAGACAAATAACTTAGAATATAATAAGGCAAAAAATTTATCGGAAATTTTGTGGCCATTTTATCCGTTGGATATTATAGTACTGATTATAAAAGCCCATTCAAATATTGCAAAAATAGTAAAAACACAAAATAAATTCAGAAAAGCTTTCTTGCTGCAGAATCAAGACCCTCAAATGTCATTGGGTGCTGGTGTGGCATCTCTGCAAAATCTCTTGCGTTCAATCCCTTATGTATTCCAAGTGCAATTTCATTGATAAGGTTCCCGGCATCGTTTCCGATTATATAACCACCTATTATGTTGAGGTTCCTGTCAAAGAGCATTGTTATCTCCCCGCATGTTTCATTATGGATTTCTGCCATACTGTCTTCAATCATATGGTATGAGACTGCCCTGTATTCAATATTTCTTTCCATTGCCAGCTGAGGGGTGATTCCAACAAAGGACATATTAGGAATAGAGAAAAGGGTAAACGGTACCGAATCGCTGTCAAAACGTTCTACCTGTGTATCACCTGCCATAATATTTGCTGCTGCTACCAATGACTGCCTCTTTGCTGCATGGAACAGTGGTGTTATACCGTTGACATCCCCGGTAGCGTATATGTGCGGTATATTGGTCTGCATGGATGAATTTACAGTAATTCCCTTTCTGGTAACTTCTATGCCACACTCTTCAGTTCCCTCAGGGATCAATGGTTCACGCCCTGTTGCCATCATCACGAGTTCTGATGTTATGGCACTTTTCTCTCCATTTTCATTCACTATTATAGTTTTAAACCCATCTCCATATTTTTCTATGGATTTAACCTCGTTATTGAGATTTATATCCATTTCCGGTAGCATGCCTGTGAGTCTGTCCACAATTTGAGGATCCATGTCGGTGAGGAGCCGATCTGACCTTTCTATTAATTTAACCCTAGATCCTAGAATTGACATGAATGATGCTGTTTCTACACCTATATATCCGCCGCCTATGACTGCTATTGATTTTGGAATGCTTTTTACAGGAGGGTCAATTTTGTATAAATCAGCACTGGTTATGGCGTATTCGGCTCCAGGAATTTTAAGTTTGTATGTATATGCGCCTGAACCAATAATTAAATGTTTGAAACCAAGTTTCAATTTATCTTTACCGGTATCAACTTCAAGTAAGTGTTTATCAAGAATTTTTGCAGTGCCCTTAACTATCTTGAGGCCGGCCTCTTCCAGTTCTCTGCCGTGTAATCTATAACGAAGTTTCTGTACATGATCCTTTCTTTCAATTATATCACTGTAATCGATCTTAAAATCTGAAAATTCCCTTATGAGTTTATAATTATGAACGGTCTCAATGATCGCCTTTGATGGTACACACCCTTCGGAGAGGCAGTTGCCTGACATCACGCCTTTTTCATCTATCATGGCTACACTGTAACCTGAACGCTTCAATCTGAACGCGGCCGGATACGATGCTCCCCCGGCGCCTATTGTTACAACATCGTATTCTTCCATTATTTCTGATACGTGTATTTTATAAAAACCTGTTTAATTTATACAGTAATGTAGTGACCTACCCTCCATGACGGGAAATGAAATTGTCGGTTCAATTAAATGAAATGTTAAATTTATTTTGAAACATAAGTATTTATAAACATATTATAAATATCCTTAAATGGCTCGGGAGCGTATTGAAATCAAAAAAATAAAGGGATATAGATATGCCTATAATACTGTTAATATCTGGGACAGTGTAAAAAAGAAGGAAATAAAAATCAGCAAATATCTGGGCAGGGTTAATGATAAAAATGAAATAGAAAGGAAGGTTACACTGCCAGACAGAGCCTATCAATACGGGGATATTGCACTTATGGTTGCAATGAATCAGGAATTAATTAATAAAATATTCAAAAATTATGATAAATACTGGCGCGAAATAATAACATCGGCAATAATAACGGTATCAGGGAGGATTCCCATGGAATATATAAAGGGTTATTACAGGAGAACTATACTTTACCATTACTGGCCCAAACTCAAACTGGAGCCAAAAAATATAACGTCAATGCTCCGTTATATCGGATTTCACAAACTGGTATTTGAAAACCTCGAAAAGTATGATGCATCTATCCTTATTATGCATATTGAATTTATTATTCCTGTATATGCCGTAAATAGAAAAAACAGGTACAGTGGGGAACTGATTACACTTGACATAGTTTTTGACCCGGTAGAAATGAGAATCCTTAACGTTGAACATTTTATCGGTTCCGAATTAATGTTTTCAAGATTTCTTAATATTGTGGATGATGCCACAGAATATGAAGGGGTAATTGTTTTTGAATCTGCTCATTATACTTCGAATAACGTATCCTTATTATTAAAGAAAAAAAAATATTTTATTATGGAAATCCCTCTGGATGAGATTCCGAAAATACTGAGAAGTTACAATCTCAGCGATACTTTTTCACTAAAGCGAAATTTTAATTCCCTGCTTAACAGGTATATTTACGGTGCCGAAATAAACACCGGAAAACTTCATTACCATATCATAGATGATAGTGATCATGGGGAACTTGAATATATAAAACCAGATATCTCTGCACCCCTGATTGTGGCTGTTACCAATATGAACCTGCATCAGAATCTCATTTACCAGGCAATTAATATCAGACGATTCATGTACGCATCTATTTCCAGTTCGAAATACAGACTTGGTTCTGACAGAAATCTGCTTCCTGGAAAACTGGAACTTGATGGTTATATACTATTGAATATGATTACTCTAAAACTGTATCTCTCATTGTACAGGAATACCAGTTTAACCGGACCTGGAAGACATAAGCTTATGGATTCTATAATGATTGAGCTTTCCACTTTTAACGTATATCTGACTAAGGGAGAATTATACATGCCGAAGATCAATAAAACTATGTTAAACCATCTAAAGAGTATTTGTGGCGGAATAGAGGATCAAATACTTTCCATAGAACTTTTTGACAATCTAGAAAAGAATTTAAATAAATAAAATATCTTATTTCTTCTGAATATTTTTCCAGAAATACAGATAACGATACCCGGTATAACTATGAAAACTATTTATTTAAGTATCATTCACTGGATAATAAATAGTAACCGGTAGACAAGGACATGTTCTTTACACAATCTATTTAAATTATATATTTATTTTTAAAATCTCAAAAGTATATAGTAACTTTTATAACTACAGTTATTTTATCTAATTGAGAAAAATGCAAAATACCCCTGATTATGTACCTCCCGAAAAAAAGGGAAAAAAGATATTGGCAGTTATAATTGTCGTTGTTATTATTGCGGCAGGAGCCGGAGTTGGAGTTTATCTATACCTGCATCCGCCGCAAAAAGTGTCAACTCTTGTAGTTTTAGTAGATAGCGGAAGTGACACTGATAAATATCTGACTACAGTTGCTGCCAATTTTGAGAAAGCCAATCCCAATGTTAAGATCACTTTTGATAGTGTGAGTTATAGCGACATGGTTTCAACCTCCTTATCTGCATTAAAAAATAAGGCCAGTTCGCCAGGACTTATAATGTATTATACGTCAGGGGAGCCGACGCTGGCACCCTATCTAATGAATCTCTGTTCGGAGGGCTTTAATACGTCCAATTATCTACCCGGAGAACTCTATTCAGGTTCCTATGTACTTGATAATAGCGGCCATATAGAAAAGACCGTCGGAATCCCGGTACACAATGTCCTGGGCTACGTACTCGTTTACCAAACATCAATATTCAATAATAAAAGCCTGCAGTCCGGCTTTCAAAATGAATATCATTTCTCTATTATGCCGGATACATATAAGAACTGGACAGCTGTATACGATGCGGCCAACTATATAAATTCAGATATGTCCTCGCTTAAATCCCTATCCAGTGGCAATGCACTGAAATACTCCTTAATGTTTCCTGATTCCGCACATCATTCAATGATCGATGCATACATGGGATTATTATATGCATACGGAAACAATCATACTGCAACAACCGGTATACCGACCAATTCCGGAACTGGCTACTGGTCATATATGGGTGATATAAATGGAAAATACCAGCCGACATTCAACAATACTTACGGTGTTCAGGCTCTAAAAATGTATAAAAATTTGACGTCATTCGGACCATCAGTGTCAACCACACCAATAGGATACAGCGAACAGGAATCATTATTCTGCTCCGGGGAATTTGCAATGGGTCTTGCCTGGACAAGTTTCTTTTCAGCATATTCTAATTCCAGCATATCAAAGGTTGCAGGAAATTATAATGTAAGTGTACTTCCAGAAGGTAGCACAGGATATTCACCCACATACATGGGAGTAAATCCTTATACAAATACCTCTCTTGCAATAAAATTCCTGAAATATGCAACATCGAATGCTGAATATACTGTGGGAATTGATAAATACCAGTACTTACCGGCAACCGAATCCGGATTGGAAATAGCTGAAAAAAATAAAAATTTCACATGGGTTCCAGAAATGCTAAAAACTGCTTCATCAATAAAGATAAATGATACAAGTGTGGCAATATATAATAAACTGCAGCCGTTATTCACTACATTGACTCCCGATCTGAACGATGAGATATATGATTATTTCACAGAATCTCCAAAAACCATTTCAGCATCTGCAGCTTTGAGTACAGCTGCAACTGAATGGTCAAATTATATTAAGGATCAGGGAATTACCCTATGAAAGTGAAAACAATAAGTTACTCTTTGAAAAAAAGGGCAATTTTTTTTATTTTGCCGGCCCTGATTTATTTTTTGATTTTTGCAATATACCCCATGTTTGAGAATATTATCCTGACATTTGAACACCAAACCATTGCCGGGAATTATATATTTGTTGGATTGAAAAATTATAAAGAATTGTTTTATACACCACATTTAGGTCAAATTATTGATAATAGCATTATTTACACATTTATCGTTCCGTTCATTGATATAGCCCTGGCGATTCCACTTGCAAATTTCCTCAAAAGGTTGAAAAGAAACTTTTTACTTCCAATAATTTTATTGCCCGCGTTCATTCCGCTGGTAACCGGTGCAACAATGTGGATTTTGATGTTGAATCCGCTGTATGGAATTACATATTTTATTTACCATAAGGATTTATTCACAACAATATGGAGCATAGTATTAATTGATATATGGTCCAGCCTGCCACTTGCCACTTTGATAATTTATTCTGGATTAAAGGGAATACCGAAGAACATAGAAGAAGCCGCCAGCATGGATAACCTCAAGGGATTGAAGAAATTAATGGCTATAGATATTCCTTATATTAAATATCAGATCCTTGCGGCCTTTATATTAATGTTAATATATGGATCTTTTACATTCGATCCTATATATGCATCACTGGGAGTCTCACCCCCATTTGCAAATCTGGATCTATCCTACTATTCGTATCAGTTATTCTTTGGTGGTCAGGTTGGGTTCTCTGCTGTATTGATGACCATAATGACCGTAGTTTCTACCATAGTTGCGCTCATATTTGTAAAGTTAACGCTGTCGAACAGGCAAAAATCTTCCCGGTTGCATTCAATTCCATGGCCTAACCGGGAAATGCCCGTGTATCTTGTAGTCTTTTTTCTGATAATTTATCTTCTATTCTTCATGGTTCCATTTGCCTGGCTTATTCTCGAGTCATTCAAGACCAGAGCTGAACTTTTTACCCTTCCGCCTGAAATAATTCCGGTAAAGGATACACTTGCAAATTATACATATTCACTGTTTCATGGAGAGCCATATTATATTACTAGCATAGTGGTATCAATTGCTGGATCATTTCTTGCCCTGGTTATCGGCATACCCGCAGCTTATGCATCCTCAAGGTATAAAATCGGTGGAATCAAATTTATTGGACTTGTGCTGTTCATCTATTCCATACCCCTTGTAATACTCATGATACCGGATTATTCTGCTTTGAATTATATTCATTCCATAAATTCATGGCTTGGTTTGATTATTATTTATCCTGTGATGGTAATGCCGATTATTATATGGATGCTTTACAACTTTTATTCAACTTTTCCGAGATATTATGATGAGGCTGCGCAAATGGATGGAATGACGACACTAAGATCTTTCAGGAAAGTAATACTTCCATTGAGTTATGATGGCATTTTCGTTGCGTTTTTATATGCATTTATTTTTGCCTGGGGTGCACTTATATTTCCATTAGCATTCACATACTCTGCCTATAATATGAGTGTATTATATCCGTCAGGGGCACAAACATTAACAATATTTATTGGAGGTTCCCTTGGGCATGAAGCTGCACAATACGGTATACTTGCTGCATCAAGTGTGTTGAGTCTCATCCCTGCAATAATTATTGCAGTATTCCTGCGCTCAAAAATCGATAAAGTATGGCGCGGTGGTGGATTAAAATGATATTATCTATGAGTAATATAAAGAAAAAATTTGGAAATTTTACTGCTCTGGAACTGGATAAGCTGGAATTTGAGGAGGGGAAGTATTATGTGGTGCTAGGTCCCAGTGGTTCCGGAAAGACAACGCTGCTGAGAATCGTTTCTGGCCTGGAATTTTCAGATTCTGGCCAGATAATAATACTGGGAAAGGATATGACAAATGCGCCTGCATGGAAGAGAGATATAGGTCTTGTATTTCAGAATTATGCTCTTTATCCTCATTTAACTGTCTATGAAAATATTGCTTCCCCGTTATCTGTTATGAAAATACCCAGAAATGAAATAGTAAAAAGGGTAAATGAATTGCTCCGTGTCATGGAACTATCTGACCAGGCCCCGAAGTATCCTGGAGAACTCAGTGGAGGACAACAGCAGAGGGTTGCACTGGCAAGGGCTATTATCAAAATGCCGAAGATACTGTTACTGGATGAACCTTTGAGTAATTTAGATACTAGGGTCAGAATTGATTTACGTGACTATCTCAAAAAAATACAGAAAGAGTTCAATCTTACAGCAATACATGTTACCCATGATCCTATTGAGGCCATGGCCCTCGGGGATGAGGTTATAGTATTGCACCACGGAAAACTTGTTCAGAAATCAACTCCTAAAGAGCTTTATAACAAACCTAACGATATATTCTGTGCAAGGCTGCTCGGTGCTGTAAATTTAATACCGAGAGAAACTCTGAACCTTAATAAAAATTTAGATTACGAAATATGTGAAATAAGACCTGAAGATGTCAAAATAGATGATTCCGGAAGTCTAGAAGGCAAAATAACATCTGTTCAATTTCTCGGATCAGAAATTATGTATTACGTGGACATCGGCAATTTCACTGTTAAAGTGAAAGGAGATAAATATGAGGAGAAGTACGGTGAGGGTAATACCGTAAAGCTTCTCTTCAACAATGATGCCATGAATTTCTATAAATCCTGGGAAAGGATCACGCCGATATCCATATCACAATAATTTATTTTTATATATTTATATTTTGAATAGTAAAAACACGAAGGGTAGTTATTCCATTTATAAGATATTATTAAGGGTGGACGGGTCAATCGTCCCATGAAAAGTTCCTTTATTTATTCTTCAGTGCACACATTTACGCACTTGTAACAGCAAGCATTCTACAGATAGGAATCAGGACCGGGCACATTCATTGAACTATAATTATGAAAGTATTTATTTTACATTAGAATATAATGATATAAATGGATAAACTGAAAGTTATTAGGAGTACATATTTGACTTACTCCATAGTTATTATAATATTCATAACTTTCATGGTCAGGGCATCAAACAATATGATGATGACAACTATTTCACTGTTTTCCAAATATGATCTTCATTTCGATCAGGTACAGGTGGGACTTACCGAATCACT
>JAKAAE010000043.1 GCA_021797225.1 Thermoplasmata archaeon
AGAAGATAGCGCTGTATGCCATGCTTTCTATTTTGCTCAATGTTATATTTGTTTACAGCGCGGCATTCTCTCTTGTAGGACTTGTATGGGTTGTATTCCTTATGGCTTCATATTACTTCAGAGAAAAACCGGTATATTCTGGATTATTCTTCGGGCTCTCATTATCCGCAAAGCAGTTCCCCGCCTTCATGTTCCCTCTCATGTTCTACATGATTTATAGAGAAAGGGGATTGAGGGATGCGTTTAAGTGGACGCTCTCTGCATTTATACTGTTCATGGCAATAAATGGTTATTTCATTTTAAGATCTCCTGTATTATATTTCAGGAACATATTGTCATCCGAAACCATGGGTTTAATCGGAATAGGCTTCGGGCCATCACAGCTCTCCTTTTTGAATTTTGTCCATTTGCCTGCTGGATTTTTTACAGCAATTCTGGTGATTTCATTTCTCTTTTTCCTTGCAATGTATGTCATACATTATGACACATTGAAATTCAGCCTATTCGTTTTCCCGTTATTTATTATGATATTTAACTACAGGCTCCTTATCACATATGTGGCCTTCTGGCCTATCATATCGGTGCTTTCCATAGAGGATATTGACTATAAAAGGAAGCTTGCCATCGACAAAAAGACATTGAAACGTTATGCTGCATACGCAGTAGCAATATTAATAGCTGTCATGGTTATAGGTGCCTATTATAATGACACCACACACGATACAGTAAAAATAGACTCCATACATATGATTGTAAGCCATGGAAATGCTAGTGCAATAATGGTAAACGTAACATATACTGGCGCTGAGCCTGAAGCCATTTACTTCAGAGGTATAATAAATGAAACAAATTATAATGGACTTCTTTTCAATTACTCCGGAAATATAATCAAAGATGGAACATCTACTATCATGCTTTACCCTGTGCGTGGGGAAACAATTCCGGATAATATAACGATGGATTTAATAGCATACAATAGTACTGTGCAGGGGTCTGCCGCATACAGGATAATAGATTGGAACGTCACAGTTTACCATGATTTGCTATATAATCCTCCGCAAAATAGGTTATCACTAAGTCAGAGCCTGCCCTGAATAAGGATGTTAATGCCTCAACTGCAGTGTCAGGAGCCAGAAGCCCCGATGCTATGGCATTTTTGAGCATACTGTACTCACCACTGACCATGTATGTTGCTAGGGGCATATTATAATATTCCTTTGCTCTATAAATCATGTCAAGGTAGAATAATGCTGGTTTTACCATTATAACGTCTGCTCCCTCCTGTACATCCAGATCTATCTCTCTCATTGCCTCATCGCCATTATGATAATCCATCTGGTAGCTTTTCCTGTCCCCGAACTGGGGAGTGGAATCGGCTGCATCCCTGAATGGGCCGTAAAGGTTTGATGCGAATTTTGAGCTGTATGCCATGATCATTGTATTGATAAACCCTTCATTATCCATGGCATTCCTTATGGCACCAACCTGCCCATCCATCATACCCGATGGCGCCACCATATCCACTCCCGCCTCTGCATAGCTAACTGCCTCCTTCCCATAAATTTCAAGGGTTTTATCGTTATTTACATAGCCATTCTCTATTATGCCACAGTGACCCGTGTCCGTATATTCACAGAGGCAGAGGTCCGCTATAGTATTCAGTGACGTATTTTTCTTTGCCGATGCAATAGCTCTCTGAACTATGCCGTTTTTATCATATGAAGAAGTACCGCAGGAATCCTTTTTGGCCGGTATTCCAAAAATTATGATGTTTCTGACACCGATTTCTTCCAGATGAAGTATATACTTTTCATATTCGGAAAGCGAGTAACGGTAAATGCCCGGCATTGATTTTATTGCCGTCCTGCTTTTCTCTTTTTCATCAACAAATACGGGCATTATCAGTTTATCCGGATTTATACTGGTCTCCTTAAACATATTTCTTATATTGCCATTTATTCTGTATCTTCTTAATCTCTCAACAGGGAACATAATATAATTATTATTTCAGGCTAATTAAATATTTTCAATTTATAATTTTCCATGGGATTTCAGGTACTGAAGATAAAAATCCGGATATTCTTCATATTCTATGTCATCGAAATCGCCGGCCTCCATGAATCCCTTCAGTCTCAGGATACATGAATCACACTTCCCGCATGCCTTCTCCCTTCCGTTGTAGCATGACCACGTAAGACCATATGGGACCCCTAATTTTCGGCCAAGCTTTACTATATCGCCCTTTGTAAGATACTGTAATGGAACATTGATTTTAAATCCGTTTTCTATTCCATATTCGGTGCCGAGATTTAGTGTTTTTTCCATGGCATTGTAAAATTCCGGCCTGCAGTCAGGATATCCAGAATAATCTATGGCATTGGCCCCTATGAAGATGGTTCCCGCTTTTATGGTCTCCCCGTAAGCTGCCGCCAGTGAGATGAATATGGTATTCCTTGCCGGCACATAGGTTACAGGCACACTGCCGGCTATTGAATCGATGCCACGCTCGGGAACCTCGATGTTATCTGTGAGCGCAGAACCTCCGATCTGCCTGAGATTCATATTAATCTTCTTTAGCTCAAGGCCGTAATAACTGCATATTTTTTCTGAACTCTGGATTTCCCTAATATGCCTCTGACCGTATTCAAAGCTCAGTGGAAACACCTTATAACCATGATCCAGTGCATACGCAAGAACTGTGGGAGAATCAAGTCCTCCAGATATCAAAACCACTGCCCGTTTATCGTCCATAATATACCCTATGTACATGAACTATTATAATTTATACAGGGGTTTTTTTCCGTTTAATACATTGAAAAGATTGGTTACCGCGGTCTCCGCCATTTTATCCCTGGTTTCGTAAGTTGCGCTCCCGAGATGTGGGGTGAGCACAACATTTTCCAGGGAAGTAAGAGGGTTTTTGCTGTCAATCGGTTCATCCTCGAAGACGTCCAGTGCGGCTCCCCTGATAATATGATCTTTCAACGCCTTTACAATGTCTTCTTCATTCACAACCTTTCCCCTTGTACCGTTTATGAGAAATGCTGATTTCTTCATTTTTGAAATTCGTTCATAGTTCATGAAATGGAACGTTTCATTATTGAGGTCAAGGGCAATTATCACAAAATCCGATTCAGAGAGCAGGTAATTTAGATCCACGTATTCTGCATCCACATTATGGATTGACCTGCTGTAATAAAGCACTTTCATATCAAATCCTTTGGATCGTTTAAGAACAGCGTTTCCTATTCGCCCCATACCTATTATCCCCAGGGTTTTGCCATGCACTTCTGAACCAAGCATGAAATCGGGCTTCCACCCGGAATGCCATCCGTCATGGCGTATCAAGCTATCACCTGATGCAATATTCCTGGCGGCTGCCAGCATTATCCCGAATATAAGATCGGCAGTTGCCTCCGTGAGCACTTCCGGTGTGTATGTTACTGTAATTCCTCTAGATTTTGCATATTCAACATCTATATGATCATATCCAACGCTGTATGTGCTTATCACCTTTAATCTGGTTGCGTGGTCAATTATTTCTCTATCTATCTTCTCATTCAACGTTATCAGAATGCCGTCTGCATCTACTATGTTGGAAATGATCCACTGGTGTACATCCCCCTTACCGGGGAAAATCTGTATATGAAAATTTTCATGATTATCGAGATAATTTCCTGGAATCGGCCGGGTAACAAGAACGTTCATCATAGATAATTATTATAACTTGGCTAAAGAATTTTTCCCATAGAAGTTCTGGGTTTCCGTTTCTCCACCGCAAATATTAATTATGTATAGTCTATTGAGTTTTTGAAATGAGTATTATTACATCCATTACGGTCAGCCTGATAAAATTCGTTGAGGTGTTAATCGTCAAACTGGGCCTCACTGGAGTATTCTTCCTCATGCTTCTGGAGGGAATGCTTCTCCCAATTCCCTCAGAAGTTGTAATGACATTTTCAGGGTATCTTGCGTTTTACGGGCTTATGGATTCCTTCGGGCCATATCCATCCATTGTACTGCTGCTTATTGCTGGATCTGTTGGAGATCTCGTGGGTGCATGGATTGCCTATGCAGTTGGTAAATATGGCGGTGATCCATTCATAATCCATTATGGCAAGTATTTCCTATTGAAGAGCGACACCATAGACAGAACAAAGGTATGGTTCAATAAATACGGGGACCTTTCTGTATTTACCACTAGATTTATTCCGGTATTCAGAACGTTTATTTCCATACCGGCAGGAATAGCTACAATGGATTTTAAAAAATTTTCTATTTATACACTTACAGGAGATATGATTTACAACGCTGTATTAATTTATCTCGGCATACTTTTCGGGTCTCACTGGGAGCTGCTTCTAAAGTATTTTGATGAATATTCCTATGTTGGCATTGCCGCTTTTGCAGCTGTTGTCATATATCTCTTTGTGAGGGTTTTAAATGCCAGAAAGCGGCGCAATATATCATTAAACAAATAAATAATATACTAATAAAGAATATAGTGTGATATGTTTTCTGATTCTCCTGAAGAAGTAAACAACTCGTTCAAGTATCTTATTATTTCAAGGGCTACAAGGAGTTCGGCTCTGATCTTTGTGACACTTGCACTGCCCCTTTATCTCCATTTTCTCCATTTTTCTGCAATATTCATAGGGCTTCTTTATGTTCCCATTACATTATTCAATGTTTTTCTTACATTGATTCTTGGAAGGCTGGGTGATAAAATCGGGTATTCCAGAATACTGTTTCTTGGGGAAATATTTCCGGTTGTCGGGATGCTTCTAATCACAGTATCCACAAATATATATTTTATCGGAACCGGTGCCATAATAGCGGGAATAACTGGAGGGGCCGGTGGCATGCGTGGTGCGTTCTCACCAGGAATGACTGCCTTTGTTGCAAATAATTATGGAGCTGAAAACAATAGGGTTGGAAAACTGTCTCTTTTACTGGCAACCGCTTCTGCATTTTCAATATTTGGTGGTTTATTTCTGAGTTCCTATGTGTTCATAGAAAATATTATTGGAGTGATTATGTTCTACCGCACATTTTTCTTTGTTTCATTTATACTTGTATTTGCATCACTGATATCTCTTTCAAGACTAAAAGAATACAGAAGACCGAAGAAAACAACGAAAGTTATGAAGAAACAGAGCTTTGGCTTTCTCATGAGAATTATCTTGCCTAACAGCATAAATGCGGCCGCTATAGGAATTTCCATGCCACTGCTTCCACTCCTTTTTGAGCTTAAATACCATATAGACCCAAGTGTGATAGGATATACGTACACTGTTGGATATGCGGTTACAGCAATCGGATCCTATGTATCAGGGAAATATATAAATGGAATGTTTGACTCCCTGAAAATTGCATCAATAGCCCATGTACTGCAGGGTTCACTATTCATTATTATGGCATTTACACCATTCTTCTTCCTTGCAGGTTTAATTTATGTGGGAAGGATGGGAATTGCCGGGATCGGATCACCAATGAGAGGTGCAATCAATGTACGTGGTATTGATAAGGAGGATTATGGCACATCTACTGCCATACAGGGTGTTTCCGGGAGAGCATCACAGCTCACAAGTGGTGCCTCCGGTTATCTCATGGATTTAAATTTTGCTTTTCCGCTTGTTATAGGCGGTTCACTGCAGGCTATTGGCGGAGTACTTTATTACACCATGATAAAATCATGGCGCCCGGGTAAATATGATAAGGCTGAAAAGGTGGAGGCGTGAAAATGGATAGTATAGATAAAAGAGTATGGTACCTTGGATTTACGCGTCTGATAAGGGCTTCAGGCAGGGTTTCCACATTTATTTTCCTGCCACTGATATTTGTATTCATATACCATATATCATTCCTGGAAACCGGTATAGTACTTGGAATTGCAATACTTATTATGTCCATAGTGCAATATTATTCGGGTATACTAACGGACAGGATAGGCAGGCGTGTGTTTCTTATACTAATACCGATTCCGGCGGGATTGCTATACATTGCCATGTATTTTACCGTATTGTACAGAATGCCCGCAATTCTATTGATTTTACTTTTCTACTCAACAATAATCATAAATGCATTGCAATATCCAGCCATAGAGGCATCCATAGCGGATGTCACTTCTCTGGGTCAAAGGCTCTCGGGATATACCATTATAAGAGTTCTTGCAAATGCAGGTGCGGCAATAGGGCCCATAATGGGTGCAGTACTCTCTGTGTACGGATTCCAGTACATATTCCTGCTAGCCGGAATCAGCACATTCATAGAAATAGGAATACTTTATTTCAGTGTGAGAGAAACTTATTTTCCATCAAAGGCGCTATATCTCACAAAATCAGATATAAAACTTGCCTATAAGGATAGATTTTTTATAGTGTTCATAATAATAGGCATAGTAATGGCATTCATGTTAAGGCAAAGAGGAGCGTCACTGACATTGTATGCCTTTGATTTCGAAGGTTTGCCCATACTCTATTTAGCATATATATACTCGCTCAATGGAATACTTGTTGTACTGTTGCAGTATCCCATATTCAAGGTAATGAATAAATCATCAAATCCAGTGTTGTTCAGATTTATTGGAATGATTTTCTATTTCCTCGGTTTCATGGTTTTGATGTTTTCAAAGGATATATTATATTTCCTGATTTCAATGGGAATCATGACCATCGGCGAGGACTTCGTCGCACCCACCACACAGACAATAATTACATCAATTGCTCCAGAAAATATGAAAGGAACGTATATAGGAATTTATAACTTATTTATAAGTGCTGGTTCATTCTCCGGTTCCATAGTAGGACTTTATATGTTGGCTTACTATGAGGATCAGACAGCCTTATTCTGGCTCATAATTGCACTTGGCAGCTTTGTTGTGGGCATACTTTATTTCACAATAAATAGTTCATTTTTGAAGAGAATGAATATTCAGTCAAAGAAAAGACCGTCCAGAAGGGCAGCAGCAAAATGATAAACAGTATTCAAATTGGTTTAGGAGAATATGGACCTTATTTTATCATCGAGATTTATTGCACCAAGGCACAGAACTCTCAATGGTTCTTTTCCTATTACCGTCATTGATGCGTTTTTTATAGCCATGCCGAAACTATCTGCCTCTGAGAATCCAAGATAGTAAGAAGCTATTGCCCTGATAGGATCTGAATGGGAGACAAATATATATTTTCCATGATTATCGTCGATGCAGCCCTTGACTCGTTTCCATAAATGTTCCCATGGCTCCATCCCCAGACTATCCCTTGTATCACCTGTTATATGGGAATTTGGGTAAAGCTTCTCCTGGAATTCATTAATGTTGTGGCCATTGGCCTTCCCAAGGTCTATCTCTCTCAGGCGATCGTCTATTTTTATGCTCAACCCTGTATAATTTGATATTATTGTGGCGGTATCATAAGCCCTCTTTATGGGGCTACTCACTATTCCATCAAATTTAAGCCCGCGCAGCTGCATGGCTGTCCTTTCTGCCTGCATTTTTCCCTGTTCTGTAAGGGAATTGTTTTCTATATCATCGGATAGAAGCTTTGCCACGTTAATATCGCTTTCACCATGTCTGATAAATATGTAAGCTCTCATGAATGGTGATAAAACTTCAGCTAATAAATTTGTATATTATTGACTATATAACCATAGAAATAATAACATAATTTAGACGCTAATTCGTGTTAAGTAAGGATGCTCATCAAACTGTGGAATAAACAGCAAAGTATAATACAGTATAATAATTTCCATATTATGGAAATTTTCAAAAAGGAGAGGATAATAACCACCACAAAAAGTGTAGATGATCTTGTCAAGGCTTTTTCAACGTATCTGACCGATAATAAATGGAGAGTGCAGAGTAATATACAACCCGATAAAGCCATACTGCAGGCCCAAAAATTCGGTATTCTTAGGGGACTCGTTGCTGCTGACAGGGCACTTACATTTATATTCACATCAGATTCTGGACAGGTTAAAGTTGAGGTTGGAGTCGGAAGGCTCCTTGGAGATATTGCAGTTACAGCAATAGAGGTTATCCTTATTTCTGAAATATTTATCGTTGTAGATATCCCAGAAATTGCATGGTCAGATCATGTGGAGAAGGAGCTTCTGGATGAACTGCAAAATATTGCTAATCAATAATAACTTCGCTCAATCGCGATTTATAGATGGAAAAGTAGTTGTTGTGGGCAATAGAACAATAAATAAATTATTATCATGAATTTTCACTGCTATTAGCTCTGATAAAATTAATCTTAAAGACAGAAATACATGAATAGGGAGGAGTTTTTTACATTTCCGGTATACACCTCGAGATTAATTTACGGCATTACCTGGTTTGCCATAGCTCCAGCTTTTATTTTAATCGAAAGTCAACTTCAGCTATCGGAACTGGAAATAGGGTTTGTTGCAACAAGTTTCTTTATAGGATTAATGCCATTTCAATTTATCGGCGGAATTTTTGCTTCAAGGATTTCCCCGAGACATATAGCAGTAGCAGGACTATTCATAATAGGATTATTTTCTATTCTAACAGGTGAATCGCAAAACTTCGCAGAGACCTTTATAACGCATATGTCTGTTGGCATCGGTAGTGCCATGTTCTCATCTCCGGCACTGGCACTTTTAACAAGAGGAAATGATAGCAAAACGGTATCACGAAGGACCGGAATGTATAATGCTCTGTTCGGAATAGGTTCAGGAATAGGCATCACAGGATGGATTATTATTGACTCCATTACCGGATGGAGAATTTCAATGTTCATTTCTGGAATTCTGGCACTTGCAGTAATATCTTTTATGCTTCATTTCAAAGAAGAATCCGTTACTGTAAATAAATCCGGAGATTTCTCTGTCAATTTCAAGAAAATTATAATGAATAAATACAGGTGGATGCTAGGATTTTCGGCAGGAATCGGTGCACTGTCTGAAACAGTTATCGGTCAAATGTTCGTATATTATTCTGAAAAAAACACACATTATGAGTCGGCTCGATTCAGGAATTACTGTATCTATATACTTTATAATGGGAATATTCGGTGGGTATCTCTACGGAAGATATTTCGGAATGGCGGATCACAAAACACTTATTTATGTATATACTGGTATAACCGCTTCTCTGCTGTTTAAATCTATCCCATTTGTTAGTAATATCTACATTTTAATAGCAACAGTGTGGATTATCGGCATATTAACAGTAGCTATGCTTACAATGGTTTATTATACGGTCATGTCCATGGAACGTAATAACAGGACCGTGTCATTTTCACTGGGATTCAATAATTTCATGCAGAAGATTATAGAGGTAGTTTCACCAGCACTGTTTGTATATATAGCATTAAATATGAATTATGAAGATTCATGGTATATACTGGGAATTTCAGGCCTGATTATGGTATTCCTCTATCCAGAACTGTATAAAAGTTTGGATGTCTATTTTTAGAACGAGGTAGATATATTGCAGAATCCGAATTATGTTCATGCAAAAATTAATATACATATTTTAATTACTTTTATATGTATATAATATGAGAAATAAAAAACATTTAGCAGTCTTAATATCTATCTTGATAATTTCAACATCCCTTGCTGGAATTTATTATTATGAAAACGAAAATCCACTGCATGTCAATGCAATTAAAAAAATCAATACAGGTGCAAAACTTAATAATGTAACTAATGATCAAAATGGTATTTATGACATAAAATTGATTCCAAATATGCAGGATT
Organism: Thermoplasmata archaeon; assembly: GCA_021797225.1. The sequence goes on from JAKAAE010000043.1 coordinate 9,733, forward strand.
CAGAAATTGCAGACGAAATAACCAGCTATTCAATATCAATATATATGGAAACGCCAAAATCTATTGACATACATTTTACAGATAATCCGGCGTGCAACGTAGAAATTTTAAACAAAACTTTGTATTTTCATAATAGCACTGTTAAATTGAATGGTAGTATTCTGCAGAATATCAGCTTAGAATGGTATAATTATTTTAATACAACATGTAAAAATCAGATAGAATCTTATGAAAATGGCTCGAGTTCATTATCTATGCAGGTATACGCATTTGCGGACATACGTACTTACGGCAAAATATATGAGTATACCTACTTCAATAACATACCTTACAATCCAATAAAAATTCTGAGCGCCAACTACTTTAATTATTCGTTAAACGTGAATTTTTATATAGATAACTATATGTGTATTCCATGAAATCAGGAGTCTGCTAAAATGAATAATGATGGTCAGTTAATTGTTTCATCAAACCTTATTAATGGGCTTGGCTACTTTATTTTTACCTCTCTTTTTTTAATTTTATTTGTGAAGGAGGGCTTTAACACTGTAATATATTCAGTAATTTATGCATCATCACTTATAATAGAGGCAGTGGTATTATTTTTTAACCCGAGAATTATTAATCGATTGGGACTGAAATATTCAGCTATCTTGTTTTATATCATTCCGGGTATTGGGATTTTTTTAAGTGTATCATTCAACGAGTTGCCGTTAATATGGTTCGGCTACATTCTTTTCATCGTCGGTGGTGCTGGATGGGCTCCTCTAGCAACAATGATCAGTAAAATATCCAGTGAGGAAACATTCACAAAAAATCTTGTAAATTTAATATCAACAAGCATACGGATTGGCTATATAATTGGAGGTATATTGACATTTGCAGCTGTATTTCTGGACAATTACCTTAGAATAACACTGACGGTGTCGTCCTTAATTGTCGTGATATCAGGATTGCCGCTTATCTTTCTCAGGAGATATGAATCCGGAGAAATAACAACTTCAATCGGGATAAAATCAATATTTAAATCACTGGGTTATGGAGCCATATCCCAGCTTACATTTATCTTCGTTCCATTATTACCGCTATTTCTTTATGACAGAAAAATCTTAATTTATTTTATACCATTATTTCTATTATTTAGATATTTTGGTGCAATAGTAATAGGCCGTGCCATATCCACAAAATTTGACCATAATAAAAATTTTGTCCTCTTAATACAGTTTGTCCTTCTTGTATCTGTTTTATTGTTTCTTCTTCCTTACTGGTACACCATATTGATAGCACTGTTCCTTATAGGGATAGGAGGCATGAATCATAATTTCTATTTCTCCATATATGCCAGAGAAAATAGAGAAATTTCTAGTTCCTCTGCATTTTCAATAGGCGTATTGATTTCGAGTGCTCTATTGATACTTACTGGAGGATATGTATACTCAATTTCCATATTTCTACTCCTGATAATATTAATTATAGCCCTGGCAATAGCAATGATTATTAGTTATTTTTTAATTGAGCCCAATAGAAATAAGAACGTTTCAATCCCACTTTAATTATAACTATTTACGGGCTCGGTGGGATTTGGACCCACGATCACCGACTTAGAAGGACGGTGCCTTATCCATACTAGGCCACGAGCCCGCTTCCAATATTTTAGGATATAATATAAGTATTT
>JAKAAE010000044.1 GCA_021797225.1 Thermoplasmata archaeon
AGCAAAAGGAGAAAATAGAGAAGCTTGTCAGTGAAACCATAAATGCAGGCGGGAATGTATTATATTCCCGGGATCTTGCGGGTTCAGTGCCGGAAAGTGGTACATACTTCCCGCCAACAATGTTGTCCGGGCTCAAAGCCGGATCAGGAATATCTGATGAAGAAATATTCGGTCCCGTGCTCACGGTGTACACATTTAAAACAGAGAAAGAGGCCATAGAAATTGCCAATTCCACAAAGTACGGGCTTGCCGCCGGTGTGTGGACATCAGATATGGCAAAGGCCACCAGGGTAGCGGGTAACATCGAAGCCGGAACAGTATGGATAAACGAATACCATCTTTTATCAGCGGCAGCACCAAGGGGTGGATTCAAAATGAGCGGAATAGGAAGGGAACTGGGGCTGGAAGGCATACTGGAATACACGCAGACAAGGCATATATTTATGGGAAACAATGAATCTGGAATGTCTGATGTGGCATATGGAATACTGCTGAAATAGATTTAAAAACAATCTTGATTTTTTATTATAAATAAATTTTAAAACACAGTTAATCCATACATAGAAAAGCACAGTCAGTATAACTTATCAGAGATTTATCATTTTAATGATTGTCTAAACAGTGTCCGCTTTCATGAGTGTACTTATTATTTTTGTTCTGCCTTTATTTCCAATGGAATTTTCAGTTTATTAATGCCATGAACATCTATCTGTAAACTGATGCAATGCACAGATTCAAGAAAATAATAATTCCGGCAAATTCCAAGGAGAGTATCCGGATACTTTCTGATGGCACTTTAAAAAATTTCATAAAAAAAAATAAATCCATGTTCGGGATTTCATACTGTGAAAAATATAGACATATCCCCTTCTATCATCTCAAGCAACCTCCTAGAACTGGGAAATCAAATAAAAGAGTGCCAGGTAGCCGGTGCAAAGTCATTCCATCTGGATATTATGGACGGTCATTTTGTCAATAATCTGACAATGGGTCCGGATATGGTTTCGGCAGTAAGGAAGGCGACCGATCTGAGGCTTGACTGCCATCTCATGATTGAACGCCCTGATAGATATTATAAATCCTTCGTGGACGCCGGATGTGATGTACTGCTTGTTCATTATGAAACACCTATTGAAGTCGGGAACTTCCTCAAGAAGCTGGAGGATGAAGGCATTCGCTACGGCATAGTTTTAAATCCAGATACAGATGTAAAAAAAATCTATAAATTTGTGCCAACATCTGAAATCGTCCTGGTCATGTCAGTGTATCCAGGCTTTTCCGGGCAGAAATTTATTGATAAATCCCTTGATAAAGTCAGGGAATTAAGAAAATTCATAGATGAAAACTATTACCAGGCAAAAATTGAGATAGATGGTGGAATCAATGCAGAAACGGGTAAACTTGCAAGGGATGCAGGTGCAGATATACTCGTATCGGCCTCATACATTTTCAACAATAACATTGGAGACAGCATAAATAAATTAAAGTCCCTATAAATTAAGGACAATTCTTCCATTGATTCTATCCCTGAAAGCATGCAGTGCTTCCTTTATATCCCACAGGCTGAATTCTCTGTATACGGGTAGATCAAAATGTTTTGCCTGCATAAGATCAAGCAGTTCTGATAGGTCCTTTCTGGTTCCTCCTGTAGAACCTATTATCTTCAGCTCATTTGTGTATATATTTGCTATATCGGTATCTGCGATTTTACCTGTCAGAACACCGTATGTTACAATTCTGCCCTTTCTTTTGAGGTGTTTCATAGAATCACTGAATATTTTTCCACCCAGTGGATTTATTATTATATCGGAATGAAAATCTTCAGGAACAGAGTCAAATACTTTTATACCCGATGATTCCAGATTCCTGTTTCTGGATGAAACATACACATCCAGCCCCATTTGCTTTGCTATCTGGACGGTAAATATCCCTGTATTGCCTGCGCCATATACAAGTATTTTTTCGTTGATACGTGGATTTGCCATTTTCAACGCCCTGTATGATGTTAATGCCCCGATGCCTACACTTACCGCAGTGTTATCATCCATGCTTTCCGGAACCTTGAAAAGATTCTGCTCACCTATCCTTATGAATTCTGAATATCCACCGTTGGAAATCACGCCCCATATGCCACCATTGTAGCACAGGTGCTCGTTGCCGGAATAGCACATGTCACAGCTGTTATCAAAAATCCGGTTGTACACTATTACCCTGTCCCCCTTTTTTATAACCTTCCCGTCTTCCATGGCTATACCCATTACCTCCGATCCGGGTATATGTGGCATAGGGTTTACATTATAAACGACCTTACCATCTATAAGATTGTAGTCAAGGGGATTCAAACCGGCCTTAACAATCTTAATTTTTAAACCGTCGCCCTCGAGATTTCTCTCAGCTACCTGCACATTCTCTATTCCCGGTTTTGAAAATTCTATAACTTTCATGGTATAATATAAATTATAAGTATTAAATCTAATTGTTAAATGGGTTTATTATAAATTCATCCAAAATTTTATTCTCCTCTTTCAATTTCTGCCTTCAAGGATTTAAATGATATATCCTCGGGCGATTCTTTCAGGGCGGCATTTATTACATTCAACGCCTTATCCTTCTGTTTCATCAAAAGGTATAGATGTGCCTCGTCAAGATAATACTGAGGATTTCTTGCAAGTTTCAGGCAGTCTTCTATATCACTCAGGGCATCTTCATATCTCTTCAGTTCTGTGAAAATCTGAGACCTCTTATACAGGAATACGGGGTCAGAAGCATTGAGATAAACTGCTTTATTATAGTCCTCGAGCGCCATATCCTGTTCACCCATTTTCCAGTAAACATTGCCCCTGTTATAATAATAATCAGGTACATCATCCTCTATTTTAATAGCTGCATCGAATTCATGCATTGCACTTTCCAATTTATTCATATCATCATAAATAGATCCGAGGGTATTGTGGTAATCTCCCCTGTCATTGCTGAGTTCAATAGCTTTCTGGCAGTCCTTGATTGCATCATTATACATTCTCATGGAATAGTATGCCAGCGCCCGGTTTATATAATAATCTGGATCTGTTTTTATCAGATTTATTGCCTTGGTAAACTCCCTGATTGCATCAGAATATTGCATTACATTGAAATATGATATTCCCCGCTCATTATAATCGTCTGCCTCATCATCCTTTTTATATACGTAATTACCCGTCATGATATAGTGTATATTTAATGTATATATTAACATTAAGTGGGTGAAAACATGAAAAAAGTTAATAATAATTTAATGAATTCACCCTTAAATTGAGAGATATAGAGAATTACAAAAAACAGTTAGACGAACTCAGGGAAAGAATAAACCAAAAACTTGAGGATTATTTCAAATTCAAGCTTGATGAATGCAATAATGAAATAATATATGATATCATAGTTAAACTAAGGCAGTTTACCATGAACGGTGGGAAAAGGGTTCGCCCCATTCTGATGATAATGGGTTACAATTTATTTGCAGAAATAGATGAAAAAATCGTAAATGCTTCAATTTCCATTGAAATGGCGCAGTCCTTCCTTTTGATTCATGACGACATTATGGATCAGAGTGATATGCGCCGTGGGAAGCCAAGTTTTCACAAAGCCGTTGAAAATTCCTTAAACCGTGAGGGCATGGCAAGAATCGCGGAGAATATCGCCATTAGCGCTGGAGATTTAATAGACACATTTTCACACGAGGCATTGCTCCGTTCTGGTTTTATTATAGAAAATCTGATCGATGCTGATTTCGAGTTTTCAAAGATTATAGAAGATACTGGAAAGGGGCAGATACTTGATATATATTCTGCACTGGAAGACGTGTACAGTGAAGAAAGACTTTTAAAACTTCATTTTCTTAAAACGGCAAGATATACCATACAGGGACCACTCCTCATGGGAGCTTTGCTTTCCGGCAATAAAAAATATCTGAATGAAATCAGGGAATTCGGTAAAAATGCTGGCATAGCATTCCAGCTTTACGATGACCTTCTGGGGTTATTCGGTGAACAGGAAAAAACAGGAAAATCCATAAAAAGTGATGTTAATGAGGGCAAAAAGACCCTTTTAATGATTAAGGCATACGAAAATTCTGATGAACAGACACGAAAATTCATTGATCAGTGCCTGAATAATGGCGACATTAACGATTCAGATTTTGAAAAGTTGCGCAGAATAGTGCGGGATACCGGATCACTGGAATATACAAAGAAGAAAATAGATGAATACAATAACATTGCCCGTTTATCGCTCCGAAAGATTGAAGGAAACGGGGATGTTATTGAAATGCTGGATTTTCTTCTGGAATATTTAATAAAAAGGGAAAATTAATATTTCGGCATATGCATGGAATACATTTCCTTCAATGTGCTGTCATCTATGTGTGTATAAATTTGCGTTGTAGCCAGGCTTGAGTGCCCCAGAATCTGCTGTATGAATCTGATATCTCCACCATTTCTCAGTACAGAAGTTGCAAATGTATGGCGCAGTACATGCGGAGTAACCTTTTTGGCAATTCCGGAGCGTTCCCCAACACGCTTGACCATTCTCTCCACAGTGCTGGTGTTGAATCGTGTTTTCTTATTTGATATGAACAGATAGTTATTGTTCGACCTTATTTTTATCCTCTCTTTCATATAAACCTTTACACAATCCCTGCATACATCCGGCATAACCACAATTCGGTCCTTGTCACCCTTTCCAGCATGCACGTAAATAATATTCTCCTCAAAGTCCACATCCCCTATTTCCAGATTGACCAGTTCACTCACTCTCAATCCTGTATAGAGAAAAACAGAAATTACTGCCTTATCACGGGTATTGTCACAGCCATTGATAAGTGTGCCTGCATCCTTCTGGTTAAGATAAACAGGCATTTTTTGGGATCTTCTGGGCGGTACAAGATTGGGTGGAATATCCATATTTTTGAATTTATAATATAGTTTTAATGCCTTCATGGCAAGATACTGGGATGCTTTTGAATACTGTTTTTCGGTAACAATGAAATTTTTGTAGTTTTCAATATCCTCAAAATTTATGGATGAAATATCTTTATTGCAATAAGAAAGGAAACCGGATATAAGAAATTTATACTCTTTTATTGTATAAAAGCTCTTTCTTTCAGTTATCATGAATCTTTCAAATGATCTCAGCTCTCCTTGGTTATTCATTTTTGTATATATATTATCACCTCCTACCGTTTATAGTTTCACCTGTCATGAACGCCGTAAGTATCTATATCTGTATTTTTTGTATCTGCCGTTTTATAATATGAAATTACCATTGTGAAGAACAGAACGGATAACCCCTCCACGATCAAATAGCCGGCCCTTATTCCGTTGTACTGTGCTATATTTATAGGTGAAACATGAAATATTAGTATCATTGCAAGCCCCGCAATGATAAATGTGCCTGAACTGGCTATAAGGGCTACCTTATTTGTTTTCAAGCTCTTATCTGGGAATAAAAGTCCAACGGCAACGAAAACGTCCCCAAAAATCAGGAAAACCGGAAATACCCTCGGTATTATGCCGTAATAGTAATTTGCCTCGAAATCCCGGGATAATGTATGCCCGGGAAGAATAAAAATAAACAGATATGTGATGATAACAATCGTAATTCCGGACAGAAAAAACATGTTATATCTGTTCATTATAATATTAACTGTCTGACATATATAAACCTTTGCAGAATGCCAATTTATCCATTAAAAAATATATCTGGCATACAACAGAATTTTTGAATACGTAAATTTATATTCTAATTGAATATCATAAAAGCAATGGAATTCAACAAGATCAGGGCCATGCACTTCCCAAACGATGTATACATAGGCCATGATGCAATACAAAATATACGCTATGTTGCCGAAAAAAATCTAAAATCAGGCACTATTTTAATAATTTCCGGGGAAAAAACTTATAAAATAGCCGGGGAATCTGTTACCGATAAACTTCAGGGACTCGATTACCATATTCTTATGACTGGAAATGCAACAATTGATGCCATAAAAAAGGCTAAAGAATGTATGGAAGGAATAAAAGTAGGGCTCGTTATAGGGGTAGGTGGAGGATCAAAGATAGATACAGGTAAAAAACTGGCATACGATTATGATGTACCTTTTATCAGTGTGCCCACCGCACCGAGCCATGACGGTATTGCTTCTCCGCGGGCATCAATCTACGATGGGAAATCCTTCCTCTCCATTGAAGCAGCGATGCCATCCTCAATAGTGGCAGATACAAAGATTATGGTAAAAGCACCTTATAGATTTGCCGCGTCCGGTGCATCTGATGTTATAGCAAATATAACTGCCGTGATGGACTGGCGGATGGCAAATAGAATAAAAGGAGAATCTTTCAGCACAACGGCTGCAGTAATTTCCGAATACTCTTCCAGGGACCTCATAGAGAATGCAAATATAATACAACCCGGACTTGAATCCAGTATCTGGCTGATAACCAAACAAATACTGGCATCTGGGACGGCCATGGCAATAGCAGGTTCATCCAGGCCGGCCAGTGGAAGCGAACATCTATTTGCACATGCCCTCGAGATTCTGGGAAACGGAAATGCCATGCATGGGGAGCAGGTTGCCATGGGCTCTTTGGTATCCATGTACCTTCACGGTGGAGACTGGAAAATGCTATATGATACTTATAAAAAAATCGGTGTATCTACCAGGGCATCGGATTATGGCATATCCAGCGATATAGCGGTTAAAGCGCTTTCCATAGCTCACAGGCTCCGTCCACAGAGATATACCATACTCGGTGAAACCGATTTAAGTGAAGAAGTTTCAAGAAATGCACTGAAAGCAACCGGTGTAATCCCGTAACCAAGTGCAAATAATGGTAGGATATATCATCAATAGGCATTCATTGATTGTCCATAGTTTTGATTATATACTCTACAGTATGAATGATAACTTTAATAAACTATTTGATTTTAAGGAACGTGATAAAATTGAGTAAAATAAGTTTAATAGGCGTTGATTTAGCCAGAAAGGATTTAGTATTTACGTTTAGAGGACCATTATCCGGGAAATGTGATGAATGCAGAATAAAAAATGTGTGCTTTAACCTGGAACCTGGAAAATCCTACCGCATAAAGGATGTACAGGAACAGGTTAATCCGTGCTTTATATACAATAAAAACAAAGTTTCAACCATTGATGTTGAAGAAGTGCCGGATACATACAACATACAGAACGGGAAACGATTAATGGAGGGGTCTTCAATAGAGTTGCGTAGCATGAAATGTGACTATCTGACATGCCCGAATATAGAAAAATGCAATCTTCTGAATGTAAAAGGAAATAAGAAAATCGTGGTAAATAAGATAGTACGCAAGTTAACATGCCCAAAGGGATATGATATGCGGGAAGTTGAATCCTGATGCTAAAAATAGGATTGATCGGGAAACCCAATGCAGGAAAATCAACATTATTCTCTGCAATTACTTCTATTGATGTAGATATAGCAAATTATCCGTTCACCACAATCAAACCCAATATTGGCATTTCTTTTATCAAGGATAAATGTCCCGAGGATGAGATTCATGCTAAATGCAATCCAAGAGAGGGGAAATGCATAGACGGTGTAAGGTATATCCCGGTGGAAATAATTGATGTACCTGGCCTAATTGAGGGAGCCAGCGAGGGAAAGGGCATGGGTAATGAATTCCTTGACAATATCCGGGATGCAGATATAATCATCAACCTTTTTGACGCTTCCGGCATGACGGATGTTGAGGGTAACCCTGCGGAGCAGAGGCATGATCCGGCCCAGGATATCGCTTTTGTACACGATGAAATTATAAAATGGATGAATGGAAAAATATCAAAGGACTGGCAGAAATTCTCCAGGAAAGAGGATAATAGCCCTGAGCGCCTCGAGGTGAAAATGCTGCAGAAGGCTGCAACCTTTGGTATCAACGAAAGGGAAATGCTGCTCATAATGACCAGGGAAAAATTCCCGGAAAAACTGGTTCACTGGACTGATGACGATATACAGAAATTCTCCGAGGCAATACTGAAATATGCAAAACCTGTTTTTAATATAGGAAATAAGGCCGATATGGTGACAGATAAAGAACTTGAATCAATCCACTCCGGAGATGATAAAATATATTTCATTTCAGCGCAATATGAACTCGTGCTGGAAAGGGCATTAAAAAATGGCTACATAAAACCGGATGGTGACAGATTCTCGTTCACTGATAAATCAGGTATGGCTCAAAAAACGGCAATCAACGGAATTATGGATCGCATTAGCGGAAAGGTTGTAAGGCGCTTTTATGATGTTCTTACGGATATTATAAAATCTCTGGGATATATTGTGGTATATCCTGTTATGGATGAAGGCAAGTGGACAGATAAGAACGGGAATATTCTTCCAGATGCTTATCTGATGAAGGATGGTGATACTGCCCTGGACCTTGCTTACAAAATACATACAGACATCGGAAAAAACTTTATCCGCGCAATGAATGGCAGGACACAGAGAGTAATAGGAAAAGATTATAAATTATTAAATAATGACGTTATCAAAATAATTTCAAATTCAAGGTGATATAGTGCCCAATGGTATAAATGCAGGAAAAAAATTAATGAAAGCGAGAAAACATTATGCGTGGTCAGATAGAGATTACAAGAGAAGAATGCTTGATTTGAGAAGAAAGAGCGACCCTCTTGAGGGATCACCACAGGCTAAGGGCATAGTTATAGAAAAAGTTGGTATAGAGGCAAAGCAGCCTAATTCCGGAATCAGGAAGTGTGTTAAGATACAGTTAATAAAGAACGGAAGGCAGTTATCTGCTTTTGCCCCCGGTGACGGTGCCATAAACTATATAGATGAACATGACGAGGTAATGGTTGAAGGCATTGGCGGAAGAATGGGCAGAAGTAAGGGAGATATTCCTGGGGTTAGATACAAGGTAATCAAGGTAAACGGTATTTCCCTGAATGAACTCGTACGTGGAAGGAAGGAGAAAACAGTAAGGTGATAAAATGGAACAGTTAATAATGAATAAATATGACATTTCGGGAATACAGATAAAGGATCAGGGACTTGCAACATATATAAATCTTACCTCTTACCTTAACCTTGATACAGGTGGCAGATTTTCAAACTACCTTTCAGGAAAGAGGAATATCAACACTATAGAAAGATTGCTTAACAATCTCATGAGGACTGAAAAGTGGACAGGAAAGAAATATTCAGCATACAGGGTACTCAGTGAGGCTTTCGATATAATTGCAACAAAGACCAAGCAGAATCCGGTTCAGATACTTGTTGGTGCTATAGAAAATTCCGCTCCAAGGGAAGAGGTAACCAGATTGAAATACGGTGGTATCGCCGTTCCAAAATCAGTTGATGTTTCACCTTCCAGGAGGCTGGATGAAGCATTGAGAAACATAGCAAGGGGAGCAACAAAAGCATCTTTCAAGCATAAAACACATATAGAGGAATGCCTTGCAAGTGAAATCATGCTTGCCGCAAGGAACGATGCGAATTCATTTGCTATAAGCAAGAAAGAAGAAATTGAAAGAGTAGCCGCTTCAGCGAGATAAATTTTTTTTATTTCGTTTTGTACAAATACCATATTTTTATTATCAATACATCAATTAGTTTTTGTTCCCAGTATTAAAAAAATTATGATCAATTCCCCTCAATATTGTAAGAGAATATTTAAACCTGGAAAGAATAAATTTCTCAGTGGATAACTGTAAAACCATCCTATTTTTACTCTGAAAGTGCAAAGATATATGAGTCAGTGCAGGAAGGAAGTCGCGATGGTCATACTATTATAGATAAATACTGAGTGCCACCATCATTATAACTATTGCAATAAGAAGTACCATTGTGATCATTGAATATATGTGTGTAACTTTTCTGATTTTTTTGACCTCATCAAGTTTCCCCTCCTCATTAAGTTTGACTATCAGTTTCCCGTGATACATGTTGTTTCCATACATTATTACAATCATAACAACTATTAATATCTCTGATGCTAGAAGAAGTTCTCCACCTGAACTGGTTACATACAATGATGGGTTTAAAACGTACTTATATGTCATCAGGATACCTGTAATAATAAGTAATCCAAGGGTTAAGTTTGTCCAGAATGCAAAGCGATGCCCGACAAAACCAAGGAGCCTTGTGCGCAGTTTATCATCATTCATTTTATATGATTCCGGCCATAGTATGAGCCATATGAATATAGAACCCCCAACAAAGGTAATTGCAGAAAGCACATGCACTGTTAACAGGAGAAAGAACAGAGCCTTATGCACTGCAGGTGTTATAATTAGATCATAATACATCACAGTTAATTATTTACCAGTATATTAAATTTAAAATTTGTATATCATTAATTTTTTTCCAGCAGTTTAATATCTAGTACCTTTTCAAGCTTTTTAGCCGTGCCGATGTCCGGGAGTAATTCACCACGCTCTATGTTTGAAAGAACATTTTTCCTTTCAAATATTTTTTTTGCAAGGTCTTCCTGGGTCATATTCATTTCCTCTCTTTTATTTTTTATCAATTCAGCATAATCTTCAACAACATCGTAGTCCTCTACATTTTCTCTTTTTACAGGTTTCTTTGCAGGTGACTGCTTTTTGAATGGTTTTTTATATGTCACCACATTGATTTTCTTTTCCGGAAATTTTATTGTTATATTTTCACTTATTTTGTTCAGTTTTTTTTCCTCAACAGGGTCTCCGAATCTGGCACAACTCGGGCATACATTGAGTATGGCACCTGAAATACGTACTTTAATTAATTTATCACTGGTTTCCCCACACATTTCACAGTTCATAACAATATATGCCCATCTGAAATATAGATTTTATCCCGTAAAAGGTGTTTTTGAGAATTTAAAAAGGCTAACATGATATAATTATCTCGAGACTAGTTGAAAAAGAATTTAAAAAATTTCTGGTGGCAGATGCTTTACAGGGCATAATACCATGGATAAACACTGGTTGCGCTGATGGTATCTATAATAATATTGCTGTATTCCCCGTGAACCAGTACATGAGAACCTACCGCCGGCGCAGATCCATTATAAAACACATAGAAATAATGACCGGAATCATTTACCTCGAAAGTACTTGTATTATCTATTTCTACTCTGCTGGTAACTGTTCCATATATATAGTAGGAATTGCCGCCATGCATGGAATCAGGATTTGAAGCCATTACTACAGGAATTATTCCGTAGGCAATTAACGCCAGCACGATGATTAACAAAACCGCTAAAATCTTTTTTTCATTTTTCTTCATATATAGTCTATCCA
>JAKAAE010000045.1 GCA_021797225.1 Thermoplasmata archaeon
TTATTTATTTACAGTATATAAAAAATTATTACAGATCCAGAAGTTTCTTTCTCATGTTATTTCTTATTCTGTTAATAGGAGCCATGATGACTTATTTTTCTTTTAGATATGTTAACGACCTTCCTGCATTCCTTGGCGGGGCTTCCCTGCCGAATTCAATTAAAGTAGATCTGTTTTACTATTTATGGACACTGGTACTGCTTTATATCCCCGTATTTGCCTCGGTATTCTTCGGTTCGCCTGCAATTTCCAGTGAAATCGAAAACAAGACGGCTTATTTCATTTTTCCGTTGCCCATAAACAGGTACAAACTATTCTTCGGAAAATATTTTGCAGCTTTCACTGTGACCATGTTTATAATAGGAATATATCTTATATTCGAGGTGGGCACCCTTACTTATCTTCTGGGTGCCGTACCAGTTAAGTACTTCCTTACATCCTTCCTGATGCTCATATTATTTATTATGAGCATAATGGCTGTTACTTTCCTTATAAGTGCAGTATTCAACAAAAACACATATGCCTACATCACGGTTTTCGTTATTTATTACATAGTGTTTGAGGCAGGTTCCTTTATAATTGAATTATTATACAAATATACCCCGGTTTATTTTTTGAATGAGGCGGGAAGCATAATAGAAAGGGTATATATAAACATCATACCGGGCAATGTATTTTCAACGGCAATAAATTTAAATCCTGCACCCTTTTCAGAAATTGTGCTTTCATCTATGATAATGATCATATATACAGTAGCGGCCCTGGCAATAGGCATGCTGTTATTTGATAAAAAGGAGGTATCCTAATGGAGATATATCTGGATGAATTAACAAAAAACTATGGAAAGATCAGGGCACTTGATTCCATTAATCTAAAGATAGAAGGGCATGGATGTACCGGACTTCTGGGGCCAAATGGTGCTGGAAAAACAACCATGCTCAAACTTATAACCAATATTATAAGACCGTCCAAAGGAAAGGTGGATCTGAATAATGTGGATGTTTCAATATATCCGGAGCGTGCCTTATCTTCAGTCGGAGCACTGATAGAACAACCGGAGTTCTATAGTTATTTAACAGCATATGAAATATTGAAATTTACCGCAAAAATTAAAGGGCTAAAAAAGGACGAATTTGAATCGGAGATTAAAAGATTGGGAAAACTTACAGAAATAGATGGATTTATGGATAGACAGACAGGGGGCTATTCAAGGGGAATGAAACAGAGATTGGCCTTATCTGTTGCAATGCTGGGAAATCCGGAAATTATAATACTGGATGAACCAACATTCGGCCTTGACCCTAAAGGAATGGTAGATATCCGGAATATAATAAAAACCCTGGCCAGGGATCATCTGGTATTATTGAGTACACATTTGATTTATGAGGCAAGGGAATTATGCGATAGAACAATAATCATAAATAAGGGCAGAATAGAATATGATTCTGCCATGGCCCCGGAAAGAGAACTTCTGAAAGTGACCGCGGAAAATACTATAAATATAATGAGCGATAAAATCAAAGACTATTCCAGGGACGGAAATGCGTTTATAATCGAAAAAAACAAAAACGTAACCAACTCAGAAGTCATAAATGATTTAATGAAACAGGGTCTTAAAATAGATTATGTGGAAAAATATGATAACCTGGAAGATATTTATGTTTCGGTAATCAATGGAAGAGTTACAGATAGTATTTCTTCATGAGATAGGTACCCAGACTCTCCATGGATGAAAATATTTTCCCATCTATATTGAATTTACCGGATCTATATTTTACCAGCACAAAGGGAACGTCAGAACTGTAAAGATTTTTTGAAAGTTGATCAAATGTAGTGCCGGATTCTATGAACACGTACATTGCAGGTATAGAAATGGCTGATGACAGCATCTGTGTAATGTTATTGAATGATCCCAGTTTGACAAATTTGTAAGCAGAATTTTTGATTTCTTTTTCTATCAGTATGTCTGCATCCTGTTCAATCTTCTGGTATTTATTCTGTGTATACTCCTCCAGGGAAACTTTGTTAAGGAGTTTCTGGACAGCAAAGAAGCTGGACACCTTCGTCAATTTACCCTTTAAATCTTTATACACCTCACGACTATCGGCTACTATACTGAAATAACTGATATCAGTATTTTCCAGTAGATTTGTCAAATCTTCATAATTTATCATATTTTTTCTGCCCCTCCAATATATTTTCTATTTTGCTATATTCCTCATCTGCATTCCTGAGCATGGATGAAATAATGTTTTTCCTCCATGCCTCCTTTATTATTTCCTCGTAGGCCCCGTCAATGCTTTTAAAAAATCCTGAAGATACCATTTTACTTACAGCCTTCTCTATTATAGGATCCGGATGTATGCTGTTATTTTTCGTTATAATTCCTACCCGCTTGATTGATATGTATTCCAGAACTGCCATTCTGATGAATTCAGACCTGTTTGCATAGCTGTTATTGTATGAAAGAAAAGAATCTATTTCCTCAAGTTCATCGTTTGAGATTCTTATTGTAAGTTTTTCATTCTTTTCATTCATTAATAAAGTTAACGAATAGTTATATTTAAATCTATCTATTGTATGGACAAATAAGATGTTTTGTACATTTAAATTTTATTAATGAAATAAATCTATATGGTATAAACCACTAAAAATAAAAGGTCATAAATATATGCCTAACCAATATTAATTTCATAATTTTATTAACTTTTATTTTGTACATTTAATTTTAAAATTTTATAATAAAACAATCTTAATTAACCTCTTTGAAATTATATACTATGGAATTTGATTATAAAAAATTGTTAAACGATGCATCAGGTGTACTATCATCCAAAACACAGACAGAGGAACGATTAAAGGTGCCAGAACCTGAAATCATCTATGAAGGCAAAGCCACTATTATCAGAAATTTTCTTGATATAATAGATATGCTGAACAGGAATCCTGAAGACCTTGTAAAATATCTTACAAAGGAATTTGGAATAGGAGCCAGCATAAACGGCCGGAGATTGGTGATTAACAGAAAACTCAGGCAGGAGGATATAAAGGAAAAGTTAAATGCGTATATGGCAACATACGTTTTATGCTATGAATGTTCTTCCCCTGATACTACAATCGAGAAAGTCGGGCGTACATATCTGCTGGTGTGCAAGGCATGTGGTGCTGAGCACCCTATCAAGGCATCAAGAGAAATCAAAGAAAATGAAGAACAGCTTTCAGAGGGAAAAACATATAGCGTCACGATCAATGAAATCGGAAGATCCGGTGAAGGGCATGCCCTTTATGGAGACTTTACTATATATGTTCCGGGAACAAAGAAGGGAGAACATGTAAAAGTTCTGATAAAAAAAATCAGAAAAAATATAGCAATAGGAGAAGTTGTAAAGTAATGGAAAAAGTACTTCTTGACACGAATTCTCTCATATACGCTATCAGGAATAGAATAGATATTGAGTTTGAATTGAAGGGCATAACTCCCCAGATATTGCCAGCAGTCCCTGAATGCGTTATTGCTGAACTTAGGGGACTGAGCACAACAAAATGGTATGCCAAGGCGGCCCTGCAATACAGTAAAAAATTTGATCTTGTTCACTCCGAAGGCGAAGGCGATTTCTGTATAATGATGACTGCTATTCACATGAATGCTGCTGTACTGACGAATGACAGGCAATTTTTAAAAAAATTGAAAAATAGGGGCATCAGATGCATGACCCTATCTGGTGGTCATAAAATTCAATTTTACTGATTTTGTGGATGACCAGGTCTCCATTGCACAACAATCCAGATTTTCTTTAAAATTTTAAAAAAATAATATAAATATAATAATAACATACATGTATATGGATTATAACCTCTATAATACTGTAAAGGTCTTAAAAAAACTATCAGGATCGGGGAATACTGTATATTTATCATCCGGACAGCTTGCAAAAGAATTGAATGTCAGTCAGCAAACCGCTTCACGTTTCATTATAGAACTTACCGAACAGAAATACATAGAGAGAACCCTGCAAAATAGAAAACAGAAAATTACTTTACTGGAAGCGTCCCTTGACCTGCTCTATTCAGAATTGAACGATCTGAATTCCATACTGGAAATGAAGCAGGATTTTGAATTGAAAGGAGAAATTCAGAATGGCCTGGGTGAGGGCAAGTATTATATTTCCCAGAAAGGGTATATGGATCAATTCAGCAGTAAACTGGGAATAAAGCCTTATCCCGGAACCCTGAATATAAAGATTTATCCAGAATACGAAAATATATTGAGGAGGATAAGAAGTGCAGACGGCACCCATATAGATGGCTTCAAGGATAATGAAAGAACCTTCGGGGCAGTAAAGTGTTTTTCGGGGAGAATCGATGGCACAAATGCGTGGCTTATATTTCCTGAGAGAAGCAGCTATACCGATATAGTTGAAATTATATCTGAAAAATTCCTCAGGAAGGATCTAAATTTAAATGATCATGATCGATTGACTATAAGGGTCACACTGGATAAATGATTATAAATGAAGGCAGTAGCATTATTTTCAGGTGGCAAGGATTCCTTCCTATCTGCCATGATGGCCGGTGAACAGGGCTTCAAGATAGAATATGGAATCACAGTGGTACCGGAAGAGTACTCCATGATGTTTCATTATCCGAATTCAAAGATGTCCTTATATGCTGCCTCACTTCTGGGATTTCCCATAAGATACATAAAAGAGTGCGATTACAAGGAATATATTTCTGGCATTTGCAGGGATGGAATGGATATGATTATCACAGGTGCAATAGCCTCGGATTATCAGAAAACAAGGATAGAAAAATTATGTTATAATTTCAGAACCATTGTTTACTCTCCCCTGTGGAGGAAAAAGCAGGATTTTATTATCGAACAGCTGATATTGAGGCAAATAAAAGCCATGATAGTATCAGTTTCAGCTGAGGGCTTTACAGAGAATGATCTGGGAGCTACAATAGATGATGAATATTTTTTGCATCTCAAGGAACTTGAGAATAAATACAGGATAAATATAGCCGGCGAGGGTGGAGAATATGAAACATTCGTTTACGGAGTTGGAAATAAAAAAATTGATATTCCCCGTGGCAAGAAGTTATGGAAAAACTCCGGTGGTTATCTCATCCTTCAATGAATATTTGTTAATTTATTGAAATAATTTTGTTATAAGTAATCCAGACTAAATATTTCTCAGTATTTCATCACCTGACATTTCCCTTTTGCAGTAGACACATTTAATTATCAGGGGATTTGTTCCCACGGTTTTGAATTCAGATCTTACTGGCTCACCGGCATTTGTAATGCAATTCTGATTATCACACTTTACTATTCCTTTGAATGTTTCTGGCATGTCCAGGCTGAATTTTTCTATTATTTCATAATTTTTGATTATGCTTATAGTTGCCTTATTTGCTATCAATGCTACCTTGTCCAGTTCTATTTTTTCCAGGAATTTATTTTCTATTTTTATGACATCCTTGAATCCGAGCTTTCCACTCAAAACCCTGATTCCTATACTTATAGAATTTGATTCATCTATGCCCAGTATGGCAAGCACTTTCAATGCCTTTCCAGCATCAATATGATCTATAACTGTACCGTCCTTTATCTTGGATATTTTTAACGTTTTTTCCATATTACTCACCTGCAATCAGGGATATCAGTGCCATCCTTACGGGAACACCGTAATAAGCCTGACGGAAATATTTAGCAGATTCCCTGTTATCTACATCAGGAGATATCTCATCTACCCTTGGCAGTGGATGCATTATGATAGCCCCGGGTTTTAACATATCTGCCTCCTTTCCCGTAATTTTATATGATCCTATGAGCCTTGTATATTCATTCTTATCAGTGAATCTTTCCTTCTGTATTCTGGTCACATAGAGTATGTCAGTTTGACCCAAAAATTTTTCAAGATCAGTTGAAACGTTGATTTTGAGATGATCTTTTATTTCTCTGTATACGTGTCCAGGCAACGCCAGACTTTCTGGAGAAATTAAATTTACAGTAACATTGTACCTCGTTAAGGCAAAAAGAAGGGAATGCACGGTTCTACCATATTTAAGATCACCTATTATGGTAATAGTCTTCCCATTTATGCAACCGAGTTCCTTGCGTATAGTATACAGGTCTATCAGTGTCTGTGTGGGATGTTCCCCTGAACCATCTCCTGCGTTTATTACGGGCTTCGATGAAAACCGGGATGCCAGAAGGGCCGCCCCCTCCAGTGGGTGCCTGATAACTATAATATCTGAATATGATTCCACAATTCTTACAGTATCAGCAAGAGTTTCTCCCTTTGAGGTCGATGATGTTTTTGAATCAGACATGCTTATAACGGATCCACCCAACCGCTCCATGGCAGATTCAAAGGAGAGCCTGGTTCTGGTGCTGGGCTCATAAAAAAGGGTTGCCAGAATACGGGATGACATATCATTCATTTTTTGACCAGAATGAATATTTTCAAGCATTTTATCGGCACGGGTGAATATTTCATTTATATCCTCATCATTCAGGTCTGCAATTGAAATAATGCTTCTGTTTTTTAACATTATAAACCTTATCATTAACAGTATCTTTAACTTTTTTATGAAGAATATGTCAAATGTTTTTTCAACCATTTCCATGATTCGTTTCAATACCAGGCAAAAAAGTTATAACATTATTATGCATATTTATAAAATAAGTTCCAGCATAGTTTGCCGGGGATAATACCTGGAGAGAATAGAGTAACCATAAAAGCAGGAATTACAGATAAGGTGATGGAAATGGAAGAACTTGAGAAAATTGTGAGGAAGTATTATGATGCTGTTGATAGCAATGATCTTGAAACCTTATTTTCAGTATTTGCTGATAATATAGTTTATGAGAGACCCGGATATGGCCCCATATCCGGAATGGAAAAATTCAGGGATTTTTATGAGGCAAATAGAATCATAAAAAAGGGGAAACATACACTTTCAAATATAATCGTGCATGAACCCTATGTGGTAGTTGAGGGGGAATTCCACGGAACACTGAAGGATGGCAGGGAATCATATACGAAGTTCGTTGATGTTTACACATTTTCTGGAAAGAAGGCAGTCAAAAGGCATACATATTTTGATGGACAGAATGTCTAAAATATTATTTTTTGAAGTGTAAGAACAAGTCTGATAAAATCGAGACTCCAGAGATTGATAAGGTAATTTTCCGGATATTTGTAGAACCCGTAAGGGTGCAGAACTCGAGAATAGGCGGCGTAAAATTTGCCAAGGTCAGCAATGTCATGACCTGTATAGAAGCCAAGCATGCCCAGTATGGCTCCTGCTTTTGGCAGTGCAATGGTGAACCTGGTTGCACCCCTACCGCATTTCACGCATTTTTCCCTTATTTCAAGACCTGTTTCATTTTCTATATCTTCAATACTGCGTGAATACTTTATATAGGATTTTGAGTGGATTCCACATAGAGGGACGCCGCTGAGAAAAATTGTTATTCCCCGGGGTATATAGTCTTTCCCGGTATAATGCCACACTCTACCTGTGAACTGCTGGAGGCCGTATATTATGAATTTTTTATCTATGAGCCTGTGCCATTCCAGGTGTTCCAGTGCCAGTTCATAGGGATTGTTTTCCGTTCGCATTTCATATATTTCCTTTACCAGTGCAACACGTTCCAGGAAGAATCTGGTGTTTTCGAAGGCCGCGCTGGCCATGCCGTTTATTGCAGAGAGATGCGCATGTTTCATGGCGGAAATAGCGCTATCTGCTATTCTGAAATTGAAATTGTCTTTTATATCGTTTTCCATTAATTCCATCAACGCCATTGCATGATTTTCATAATTCCCCTTGATGATTGTATTGCTGCCCAGGTAATCAAGAATTGAATTTTCCCTGAAATCTCTTATATATTTCTTATAACTGGTATATACATTTCTGGACATAGAATATAATGCCACGATGTTTTATATGCTTTTCATTTCAGGCAGGGTATATGTTCAGCCATAGAATATGATAATGCAACAACGTACACGGCAACGATACAATTTCCTTTTCTGGAGTTAGCATTACGAGAGTGTTATCCTGATAAAAGTTAATAATATATAAATGATTACTCGGTATGGATTCCTTAATACATGGCTTTCATAATATGAGTGTAGAAGATCGAAGAAAGCTCATAAAAGAATTTTCAGGATTAACAGAGGATGATATGGAAACGATGGATTATAGAATGCCCATTGATGCAGCCGGGAATATGATAGAAAATGTTTATACGATAATGGATTATCCCGTTGGTGTTGCAACAAATTTCAGGATAAATGGAAAGGATTACCTCATTCCCATGAGCCTTGAGGAGCCATCGGTAGTTGCTGCCTGTTCCAATGGTGCAAGATATGCAAGGCCAGATGGATTTACTGCCTATTCAAGTAATTCTCTGATGAGGGGAGAAATTGAGCTTTACAGTGTTCCAGATCCGGATTATGCTGTGATTAAAATATTGCAGAATAAGGAAAAAATACTGGAAATGGCAAACAGCAGGTCAAAAACCCTGTCCGGCATGAAAGCAGGTGCAAAATCCATTGAAATCCATTACATAAATAATGAACTGATTGTCAACCTGATTATTGATGTTGCCGATGCGATGGGTGCAAATATAATAAATACCATGCTGGAGTATGTTTCAGGGTATATTGAGGAACTGACAGGTGGCAAGTCCAATTTAAGGATTATGAGCAACCTGACCACCGAAAGGATAACATACGCATATGCAAAATTCGATGGTAAGAAACTCGGTCAGGAAACAGTTGACAGGATTATACTGGCAAATGAATTTGCAAAACATGATATATACAGGGCCACAACACACAATAAGGGAATAATGAACGGAATAGATGCTGTTCTGCTTGCCACCATGAACGACTTCAGGGCGCAGGAGGCAAATGCCCATGCATATGCATCGATAAATGGCTATGGCCCTCTGACTGAGTACAGAAAGGATTCTGAGGGTAATTTGATAGGATCAATAAAAATACCTGTTGCCGTGGGTACCGTGGGTGGTGCAACCAGAACATCCAGAAAGGCAATGCTTGCAATGAAGATCATGAGAATTTCGGGATCTGCGGAATTCGCCAGTATACTTGCTTCGGTGGGACTTGCACAGAACTTTGCGGCACTGAGGGCACTGGCAGATGAGGGTATCCAGAGCGGGCATATGAAGCTGCATGCAAGGAACATTGCTATCGCAGCCGGTGCCACAGGGGATCTGGTGGAGAAGGTTGCCCGGGAAATGATATCTGGAAAGAATATAAGTTACACAGCCGCCAGGGAAATCATTGAAAAAACAAGAGGATGAGTATATATGGAAGATTATGAAGAGAATATAAAAAATGGAGATAATTTTGTAAAAAAGGAAAAATTCATGGATGCAATCAGGGAATATACAAAGGTCTATGATGCCGTAAAAGAGGACGATTTGAAGGCCGAAATTTGCTATAAACTTTCCCAATGTTATTTTTCCCTAGACCATAAGAGCACAGAAAATCCCCTGAAATATGCGGAAGAGTCCCTAAGTCTGCATAGGAAACTCGGTGATAGTGAACTCGAAGTCATGGACCTCCTTAATATTGGTTACATATACCTGGATAGCGGGAAGCGTGATGATGCTATAACATTCTTCGACCAGGCAATATCCGTTGCGGATAAAATTGAGGATGTCCAGCTTTTTGCACTCTCCAATAATTCCAAGGCGGAGGCATTGTCATCCCTCAAATCGAAACAGCCTGCAGCCATGGAAATTTACGACCATGTAATGGAATTATCCGAGAAATCTGAGGACTGGGAGAATTATTTTGAAGCACTCTATGGAAAAATCAATATACTGAGAAACAGCGATATCAATGCAGCTTTCGACCTCGGAAAAGCGGCACTGGACAAGATCGATGCAGTAATGGAGACAATTAAAACAAAGAAGGATAAAAAAGAATTCAAGACCAGTATGGGCTATTTGTATGATTCTGTATCAGACATAGCCATGGAACTGGAAAATATAGATGAAGCTATGAAGATTGCTTCCAGATCCCGTGAGTGAAATGCAGAGAAAATATGCTCAGACTGAATATGGAAAAATTTCCTACCTGGACAGGGATAAGGGGTATCCGTTGATTTTTCTTCATGGCTTCGGGGGTACAGGCAATACATGGCTGAAGATTGAACCGTTGCTGGATGCAGGTATAAGGCCCATACTGGTGGATTTACTCGGCCACGGGCATTCTGATAAGCCCGAAATTGATTATAGAATTACCCAGCAGGCAGAGGCAATCAAATCTTTGATAGAGGACCTTGATCTGGAAAATTTTTCTATTGCGGGAAACTCATACGGCGGGTGGATAGCCCTGAAATTTGCCTCTACTATTATAAACCCTGATATGATTTTCCTGGTAGATAGTGCTGGCATATCCCCGACCCCCGGTGAACAGGGTATAAAAACAGCGGGAGATTTTATTGATTCCATACTTAAGGTAAGGAATTATAAAAATAGGGATGCGCTGGAAACTATTATGAAGAACAATGCAAGGAAAGACGAAAAAATTACATATGATGAACTGGCTGCAATCCGGTGCCCTACAACTGTTATATGGGGGAGGGATGACCGGGTAATCCCTCTTGAATACGGAGAGAGATTAAATGCCGGAATAAAAGGGAGCCAGCTTATTGTAATAGATGGGGCGGGGCATACCCCTCAGATAGATAGACCTGTAGAGTTTGCGAATATTATAAATAAAAAAGTTTTAATTTAAATTATTGAAATTATTTCTATAATATCTTATTTTTTAAAGCTTCCACAATTATCCTATATTGATTGTATCTTTTAATGTCTTTGTCAGTTGGTTGTGTAAAATTTTCGAAGGGAAGCAAAAATTTTTCTGAATTAATTGTAAGCTCTGGAAATTTCTCATCATTAAAATCGGATATTTCTA
>JAKAAE010000046.1 GCA_021797225.1 Thermoplasmata archaeon
AATATATTGTCCACATTGGTAAATTCCTGCATGGAGCTTCAATAGAGCCATAATATTTCTATTATGGAAACATATACGGCGTTCAGATAGTACATGCTTGAGACATTGGCTTCAATAGAGCCATAATATTTCTATTATGGAAACGCAAATATAATTCATTTACACTTGCCGCCAATTTCTCTGCTTCAATAGAGCCATAATATTTCTATTATGGAAACTAACTATAAAATCATCTCAAAATCCAACTGATGCAGGGGCTTCAATAGAGCCATAATATTTCTATTATGGAAACCAGAAGGAGAAAAACTCATGAGAAGAGGCATAAAAGGCTTCAATAGAGCCATAATATTTCTATTATGGAAACTTCAAAAGCATCATCAACAGCAGACAATTATGTGGTGCTTCAATAGAGCCATAATATTTCTATTATGGAAACTTTTGTTATAGGTTTATGGTTAGTAGTTTCTGGTCTGAGCTTCAATAGAGCCATAATATTTCTATTATGGAAACAAATAGAGAATGGACATTTAAGATCTTTAATAGAAAGGCTTCAATAGAGCCATAATATTTCTATTATGGAAACACATATTCTAACACACTTTGACGGGAACGACAGAAACGAGCTTCAATAGAGCCATAATATTTCTATTATGGAAACTCGCCGTCATAGCCTACATAGCGACCAGGTGGGTGGCGCTTCAATAGAGCCATAATATTTCTATTATGGAAACCATGATTCCACCCTCCTTGGGATGCTCCTTACTAAGAAGCTTCAATAGAGCCATAATATTTCTATTATGGAAACAATGGCTCTATGTCATAGGGGCAGACGGGACGTATTCCCTGCTTCAATAGAGCCATAATATTTCTATTATGGAAACCCAGATAAGGGAATTTAATATTCCTGAAAAATACGTGGCTTCAATAGAGCCATAATATTTCTATTATGGAAACCTCTCTGCCAATGCCGGATCGCCGTCTATCCCCCTCTCGCTTCAATAGAGCCATAATATTTCTATTATGGAAACATAAGTCTGCCCACTCCCTTGTCCCCTGGAACGGGCAGCTTCAATAGAGCCATAATATTTCTATTATGGAAACTGGACAATTATTGGGGTAGTACAGTCGATATAGATTTGAAGCTTCAATAGAGCCATAATATTTCTATTATGGAAACAGATATTTAATATATATCATATAGCTACGTTCTATATAACCATTGAACAGACAAATTTTAAAATGATATATGGATTTAACTTTTCGAGAACTAAAAGAAAATCAAAAATTAACTGAAAATATCGCAGGTAAAGTGGAAGTAAAAACCAAATTATTCAGTAAATTCAATGGTTCGAGCGCATACGGTTAAATTTAATGCACCAAGGCTCTCGATAGATTTGATATTATTGATAAATATAGGGTTCTTGAATCCCACTATCACGGAAAGTTATCTATATTTACCATCACAGTATTATTGATTTTCTCTCTTTTTGAATTTTCTTAATTCCCAGAGTCTCTATTTTACTATGCTTTTTATCACTTCCTAGATCTATAATCAGTATACTGTCTTCAGATGGTTTTATTATTTCAAAGAGTTCTGTGATCAGTATCATTTTTTCTTTGCCAGAGAGTTCACATGAGAATATAGAATATTGTATTGAATTACCGTATCCGCACATCAGATTGTAAACATTTCTAAGTCTCCTAGGTTCCGCTATGTCATATGCAACAATATATTTATTTCTCATTATAGTTCACCGTGTGGTTAGCGGTATATATTCATTTATTTCGCCAGTAATGCACCTTGATAAAAGTCGGGCCTGTACTTCCATTGTCCTCCTGTAGCTAGTGGTATATCCAAAAAGTGGGTGACGTATCAGTGTATCCATCCTATTCTCATAGTATTGAATAACTTTTTTCCTCGCATTTTCTTCTATGGCTACAGATTTCCCTGAGTGTATAAAGTCAGATTCTTTTATAATTGAATTATTAATTAGACCCAGCACAACAGAATCTCCAACAATAGATCTATATTCTTCCATAAGATCGAGAGCCAGAGATGGCTTTCCGTACTTCATCTTATGAAAAAATCCAACATATGGGTCAAGCCCTACCACGATAAGAGAAACCGTCACATCTTTGACTAACAACGAATATACATAAGAAAGTAAGGCGTTAACGGGATCAGTTGGTGGTCTACGGTTTCTACTTTCAAAGTCATATTTAAATTGCTGTTTAAGCATTGTTGGAAACCTGGCAAAATATATTCTAGCGGCATTTCCTTCTATACCTAGAAGTTCTTGGGATGTCACGCTAGTGGCCGTTTTTTCTATAAGGGTTTGAAGTTCCATGAGTGCATTCTTATTTTCAGGTTTTCCATTTCTTCTTAGTAGTGTCCTTGAATTTTTTATCTTTCCTGCTACAATGGATTTTGATATAGAAAGCGATTTTTGAATATCTATAGATGTTTGATACTGGGAAACGCGTAATTCACCATTTTTGTTATAATTGCCTGTTGTTATTCCATAAAACCAGCCAGAAAGACTGAAATAACAAACAGGAATATTTCTATGTATCAATTCATGTAATGCCTGTGTAGTGATCTGGACATTTCCAAATACAGATAAACTGGAAATATCCATAAAATTTGCAGTAGAACTAGTTTCCTTTCCCTTTACAATTAACTGATTGTTTTTCTTTCCAATTGTGGCCCCCTGCTCTCTAACATACATTGGATACGCATTATCTCTGGCCGGGTAAAGCCGTCTGACATCTGAAAAATTCCCGGAGGATAGGTATTTTGTCTCATCTGGTAAGCATATTGTGGCAAGCGAGCATCTGATACATTTAGGGCTATCCACTAAAGGAGGTGGAATAGTCTCTCCATTTAGTAATTCCTTCACCTCAGAAATTTTTGAGAGAGTTGATTCCACGAGTTCATCAGATATAATTATTTCAATTCTTTTTCTGTTTCTGTCATAATACACGTACCCTTTATTGCATTTATAACCATTATCATTCAATAAGATGACCTGGGCTACTGTCTGGTATAAATCAGTATCCCACGGAGTGCCATCCTTACCCATATTGCCACTTTTATATTCTACTGGGGAAACTGAGCCATTTTCCATCTCTAACAGATCTAATTTTCCAGAAATCCCATATTTTTCACTATATAGGGTTACTGATCTGGCGGTTTTGCCAATTTCTATTTCGTTATGTAATGGTTTGGATTTATCCACATTTCTATGAACGAATCTTCCTCTGATTGTATCCTCAGAATCTGTAAATTGACCATCTACGAATTCCAGCCAAAACAGTCTAGGGCAGTAAATGAATTCGTTTAACATCCTAAGTGGTATGAAAACATTGTCCATGTTAATCATCCGGGATAAATAATCCCAAACCGAAATGGGAAAAACGGCCTATGTTAAACGGTATAGAGACCTGATGATCAAAAGTTATTCTAAAGCCGTATCCCCTCCCAGGAGTTTCATTTTTTCTGTTGCGGCAAAAATCCAGCCATAAAAATATGTGCTGTCCATCTGTTTTTTCTATAGGGCATATATCTATCGGAGCTGGCAGTCCAATATATGAAAGTTCTTCAGTTACCTGTTCTTTTAACCATATACCATAATCGCCTCTTCCTTTCCGGTAATGCTTAGTCAATACAAAGGGAGTCTGACTGATGAATATTTTACTTTTATGGAATAATGTGCTTTCATTATTATTTCTTAGCCATTCAACTGGAAACATTTGGATATCAGGTTTTCCATTATCCTGATACATGGTCTTCATAATATTAAGAGAATATGTTTCTTCTTGCGTTAATGGTGTTGATGATCTAACCATTATATGATCGATTCTTCCATCTCTGTTAGTATCCATCGGAGAAATAAAAATATGCCTGTGCCCTTTCATTATCGAGCCATCTATGTCTATTCCTGAAAGCGTAGGTGAATTTTTCTTGTATTTTTTATTATAAATACCGAGAATTTTTTTATGGAATCTCTCCGCTATAATAATAGATTCTGTTATCAATGGTAACACAGTGGAGTTAAGCTCATAGATTACTCCATATGTTTTTTTATCGCTGGGTAATAGTCCACCTTTATATCCCACACTGACAATATTTTTTGGTATGTGATAATAAACAAACTTCAGTGCAGGTGGATTGTTCAGGTGTTTCTTTAAAACCATTTCCGTTGAAACTCCTATATCCTTTATCCATTGTTCCCTTGTTCTGTTTTCGTTACATTCCTCCGGAACAGCCACTCTGATTATATCTGTCTCAGATATTTTACCTGCGGGAAGCGGGAAACAGTTAATAGGGTTTTCCCCATCTTCTACGCGCAACTCAACAAAGGATTCGCTTCTTCCCAGATAATTTACATTCAGAACAATTTTTTCAAACAGTTCTTTTTCAGGCTCAGTAAAACTGCAGTCCCATAAAACGTATATTTTTTCATCTGGCATAATAGCAGCAAAGGAGTCGTATATCAGAGTAGCGCTTTTATCTGTTTTCAGGTAATATGGAACACTACAATATGAAATATGGGGTAGATAAAATTTCGGTACCTTGCTTAATTTAGCAAGAATACTCATTGCTACATTTCTGTCAGAATGAGTTAGTTTCCTTTTCCATGTGTCCATAAATGCCCTTATTAACCTATAAGGAGACGGAGGGTATTCAATTGCACCTTCATTTACATTCCTGTCATAAGGTGTAGCATGATATTCGCCGGTGATAAAACGTATGGAAATTGTTACCGTATAATATCACTCCGTGTCATTTTCATCTTCAATACTAGTTCTGTTTCCTTTCTTTGTATTTTCTTCGTCCTTCTTTTTTTCCGTTAATTCTGCTATTATTGTTTTAACCTCCATATCCTTTTTACACTTCTCAATTAACACCTTTATATAATCCTTTAACTCGTTTTTCTCTGGAAGTTTGTTGAGGGGCGAAGAGTCTTTAACTTTTAAATCGCATGCAGTTCTAAGTTTGAGTTTGCCGCCAAATAATGTTCTTATTTTATAGAGAGAAAGGGCGATTAATAAATTTGTTGCATCATCTCCCAGTTCATAACTTTTAAGTAAGCTAATATCAAGGTTAACATACGCGGTTATACGATCGGCAGTATAATCCGTTTTTGAATAGGGAATATTAGAATACGCAGATTTTTCTTGAATTCCATCCTTTACTACATATTTACCAGATGCATCTACGGTAGAAAATTTAACGCCGCCGTATGTTACCTCTTTTATACCTTCTCCCTCTATATATGAACTGAGTGCTCTTGGAACCCTGAATGTCCCTCCAACATTGGACATAAATGCCCCATGGATTAATGAATTTATATCAAAATGGTAAAATGCATATCCGATCTTTTTATAATCTGGGTAGGCGAGATTGACATAACCAGCTATTTTCTTTAATTCTGCTACAAAGTTTTTGTCGGAAATAATGTATGGAGAGTTAATTCTATGCGCTTCGGTAAGTGAGCTTATAGAAGCCACTGTTGCTTTGTTTTTATCCTGTAAATTTATTTTTATATATGAGAGGCCAGTGAAGTCATCTATCAAATTCGGGGTATTTTCCTTTATTATAGTTTCTTCAAAACGGTTTGCCATGGACTGGGCACTCTCAACAACAAGCATCCTGGTACCATCAGGCCTTTCATAGGTTGCTGCTCCGATTTCAGGGAAACCAGTAGGTTGAAAAATAGACCCTTGCACAGGTTCTAGTGGTATCTCCATTAGCAGTCTGTTCTGATTTTTTAAATTCTCTATTTCATTTTCTATATTGTTCACTTTATATCACCTCTTTTTCTATAAATTTCTTTCCAAATGCTGCGCCCAGTAAATCTTCCTCCTTTCTAAGTGGTATAAGCAATGCAGCTGAGAGCCTAATACCATACTTACTATCAGGAACCGATATATGGGAATAAAGGTTTTTATTTACAAGTAACCTTCTCTGTGCTATATTCACAGCTTCCCTGATTCTATTTGTTCTCAATAGGGGTATAATGCTGGACTCTATTACTGTTCCACTATCTAGATCCGGTGTCAGTGCAGATTTTAAAAGGACATACGGAATATTGACAGGAAATTCCTGCTTCTTAATAGTCTGTTCATATGATCTACGTATTTTATCTATCCTTTGGGCACTCTCGAAATTTATCATTGCTAATCCAAGAACAAGGCCTTCTATTTTATCCTCATCTAACTGTTCATCTATAAACATGGAAACATCCTCCAGCGTGGCTCCGAATACACTGTAAAGTGGGATTACGTTTAATCCCTGTTGCGTCGCTTTGAGAAGTCTGCGATAAACCAAATTTGTCATTTTATTAGGTAAGTCTTTTCCTATCCAGGAATTAACCCATGTAGAATCAATCCACCCAGTACATTTTTGATTTACCGGTTCTAACTCCTTCCTTATACTTCCCATATGACCATTTATTGATGCAATAGAAAGCGCTATTCTAAATTCTGGACTATTATCATTTGCATACTCAATCCAATCCTCCTGTAAGTATCCAAGTGTAGAATATTGCTTTTTACGTACAGATGCATATATTTCCATTTTTCCTAACAATGAAATCAGTTTCTGGGCGTTATAAGTAGACGTGTCAACAGCAAAGTTAAATACTGCATTATTTACGGATCTGAGCAATTGTTTATGTGACTCTGGAATATTATTGGATGGCGCGCCATGGATAAATGTCTGAACCATCCTGTTTACCTTATTCAATTTCAAAATTTTAGGATTATATCCTACAGATATACTTGACACAGGAATTGCCAGAAAATTTCCCTGGCCTTTTCTTTGATGTGTTACATATCTAACAAATCTGGTTATGCCCTTGTCAACACCTAGGGATTTTACCGCCTCCAAAAATTCCAGTCCTGTTTTTGCATATGAATTATTATATACAGCTCTTCCATAAGAAAATAATGCTTTTAATTCTTCAAGATGAACTGGATGTTCCCATAGCGGAGCCCATGTTTCTGATGATTTTTTATCAGGTATATCAGACGAGGAGTAACCCGCAGGAAATAATTTTACAGTAAATGGAGACATGATATAGCTCCTTGGGTTGATAGTATCTTTTCTACTGGTAGAATTTGACCATAGGAAGAGCCCTTCTATTAAAAGTATAAAATCCCAGGGATTAATATAAAAATCTTTGTTCTCAATATCATTTCCCTGGTTATATCCGCCGGATCTCCCGGGATAAAATTTTCCTATTTTTTCTTTCTTAAGTTTATCTGTTGGGGTTCCGAAAAGAGAGGATTCAAGCAGTTCAGTTGCATCATCTTTTTTTATAAGCATCAATATTATATACTTCATGAATTCTGTACTATATTCCAGGTTCCCCTCATTGCCTCCAGTCCCGAGTAATGGTGCCGTAATTTTATTTAAACTAGAATCTAGAACTAAGCATGTATCTAACCATTCAACAAAGTTGTCACTTAAGGTTGCCCGTGCCTCTGAGATAACGTCAGCAGTAATCATTACTGCTTTTTCATAAATATCTATACATTCCTTTATTTCTTTATCCGTATTATATTGTTCCAGCAATTTAAATTTTCCTTTTGACCCTGTTTTTATTTTGTCTAGAAGCTTCATAAATTTCTGGAAAGATTTTGAGTTCTGGGTTGTGCGTGTATTGTCAAAGCGACTATAGAAATCAGAAAATTTTTCTGTTCTGTAAGAGAATGCTTTAGTTCCGTAAAGTTTTTCAATATCTGATTTTATTCGACTGAAACGTGGGGCATTCTGTGCCATTAATGTCTTGTATATGTCATTTTTTTCGTTAGGATGTTGTTTATGAAGATACAGATAATTCCCCCTATTCCAAGGTGATATTACTGACGATGGACTATATTCGTTTAATAAAAAATCCATGATTTCCTGTTTATTTATACATGAATCCAGCACGAAATTATTGCTTTCCCAGTATGCCTTTATATCTACGCATTTTTGTTCAGCCAGCAAGCGAAATAAGCCCAGGGCTTTCATGTATGAACTCATGGGCTCCAAGTTGCAATTTTCTAAAGTTATTTTCATAATAAGCCCCCACTGGCTCTCTGATCTGCAGATCTGAGAATATTTTCCATTAATCCCAACTTAAATATCCCAATTACTGAATATAGCCTTAAAACTCTGTAATCCCAGCTGTCACCGGTTTCAGTTTCTCCCATTTCCATATAAGAAAGCCTTAAAGTTGTATCGGGCAGAAATTCTCCATTACAAAATTCAAAAGATGTTATTTTATCACCATCCCATATTCCTCTGGCATGCTTTATATTACTATTTTCAGGAATACTTTCAGATGGCATTGCACGTATGGAATTTCTTATTTTTCCATGATGGGCAACAACAAGATATGCAATAAGATCGTCCTTACCATTTTCTAGAGCTGCCAGTCCTGATGCAAGCTCATGCCTGAAATTCTTTCTTTCATATTTTTTCTTCCATTCTGTCTCCGGTGCCTTTGCAATATGGCATTTCATATCTGGAGGTGCATTCTCCTGATTTAATATGCCTTGAAAAACCCCATGCGCTTTTCCTACATCATGCCATTTTGCAGCCTCTTCAATTTTTGCCTGATATTCCTTGATATAAGGCATTTTACAGGCAATATCCTTAACCTTTTGATAAACTTCAAAGCTATGTTGTGCAATAGATTTCCATTGATTAATAGAAGAATTATTATCGGCGTATGATGTTCTGATATTTTCTTTTTTAGTAAGAGGTTCTACATATTTATTTGATTTTATATCCCATCCAATCTCTTTACTGTAATATCCTGAACTGGAATTTATCATATATATGTTTCCAGGAATAACATGATCAGAATCTTTCATGTTTTCCCAGTTTCCGGTCAACCAGGAATATTTATAAATATATTTCTTTTCTTTTGCAGTTTCCAGTTCTTCAACTGGAACAGGACAGAGTTCATCTCTGTCTGGTAAATCTTCATCTTCTGGATCATGAATATCACGCCAGAAGACGAATGCGTTGATATCTGTACCGCTTCTAACAAATCTTGAGATGTCAATGTCGTCTCCTAACAGCCCCGGGTCTGTACTGTATAAATCTAAAACATCCTTTTTTCTTATAACAAAGTTTGTTTGTATATCATTCAACTGTTGTATACAGCTAAAGTTTTCATTAATACTGGAATTTCTATCAAAATCACTTAATATTTTATAGCTATTTATTACATCATCTTTCTGGTATGGGTTTGACCTGTAATGCGTCATATCATTAGTATTTATAATATATATTTTAGATTCCTCGAATTCACCGTATCTATTACACCTACCCGCCCTCTGTATGATTGATGATACTGGTGCTATTTCTGTGAAAAGGGTATTGCATGAAATATCAACACCGGCCTCTATAACTTGTGTCGATACTATTATCCTATTGTTACTATCCCCTAATATTTTGTCGAATAGAGTTTTCCTATCAGGGCGCCTGAAATGAGAATGCAGTAAAATAGTTTCTATTTGGCTTCCAGAGTTGCGGTTGAGCTTTGTTAGTATACTGTATAATTTTATAGCATTACTCACCGTGTTTAATATCACAATTGAGTTGCCCTTATGATGCTCCAATACAAATTCCCCAAACTTGTCTAGGTTCTCAATGCAGGCATCGTCTATATCCGGAAATTCTATGTGTTTGTTTGCTTTGTAAATCTTATATAATTTTTCGTTTTGAAGATCGGTATTATCAATCCCAAGAATTTTATGTACCGGGGTGAAATCAACACTTGAAATTGATTCCTTAGATAAACTGGCGCTCATCCATAGCGATTTGGTACTACTAAAGACTCCGATTGTTTCTCTCAGGCCCTGCAACTGGGTACTGGTTTTCAGGGCATCCCCCATTAATTGGATTTCATCGAATACCCAAAAGCAATCATTATTAAGCAATCCGAATGCCATAGGCCATCTGAACTTGTTTGCCCCGTACCCTCTATTCAATGCCCGGGAAAGTAGCATGTCCTGAGTACCTACTAAAACTAAAAAATCCTCTGGATATATATCCCATGAATGTATTTGCTCTCCTCCCTCAAGTAAGAATATTTTAATTGTGAGTCCCGAAATTTTGTTAAATTCCTCTATGTATTTTTTTGCACGTTTGTAAGTTTGTTCCACCAGGGTTCTCATAGGTAAACAATATACTAAACGCCTCTGAACAGTTTCCTCCTTTAAATATATTTTCCAAAGCCAATCAATTAGTACAGTTTCAGTTTTGCCGGCTCCTGTAAATACACTCAATATATTATAATTATCCTGAGAATATCTGATCTGGAATGGATAAGGCTTAAATCCAGTCAGAGCCCAAAAAAAATCCTTGTAGTTATTATAACCAGTCACGTACAATCCATAGTTAAAACTGTAAATATATATAAATATATGGTAGCATACTATGTCACTTATTGGCTGTTAATTCTCTTGATTTTAAAGAATTTGCAAAATTTGTTGAACCTCCACAGGTATATGGTTAATTAAAGAGTAAACTGTATAGAACAATCCTATTTCCAATACTTAGTTTTTTTAGGGGCATTTCTGTGAATTTTTACAATTAACCATGTCTTCGAGCGTCAGGGGTTCTTGCACTTCCTGTTAAAGCTCAGAAACTAAGAGAAAGAAACCTTAATGTATTGGGTTCAAATCATAATATGCTCATGGAAACAAGTTTGTATAAAAACAGATCGGAAGTATATAAATCAAACCTGAAACCCTATGCATGGGTTAGTTACAAGTTAAAATTCGATATACTACGCCCCGAACGGGATTTGAACCCGTGTCACAGGCTCGACAGGCCTGTATGATAGGCCGCTACACTATCGGGGCAACCTTGTATTCCCGTAATTCTATCGTTTTATATAAACATTTTTTATTTTCTA
>JAKAAE010000047.1 GCA_021797225.1 Thermoplasmata archaeon
ATTTCCATGCATTTGTAAGCATATATGGAGATACCATGCTAAATTCATTCATCAAGAAAATATACCAGGTAAATCAGAAAGAATTTGTTTTCCAGTTATACAGATCTGATCTAAAAAAAAGAGATTTCTTTGTTTCACTCAGTAAGGGTATAGCATTCTATGATGCAGAAAAACCGGAGGAGGCAACACAGTTATCCATGTTGTTCAGAAAGCAGTTATCCGAGAAGAGGATAGTTGGAATAGAGCAGATTAATTTTGATAGGGTTGTAAAGATTACATTGCATACGGGACAGGAAATAATACTGGAACTCTTCAGCGGTGGAAATCTGATTATTACTGATAACGGGAAAATTGTCTTTGCTATGGATCAGCATGTCTACAAAACCAGAAAGATACTGATAGGAGAAGAGTATATCCCACCATCCATCGTGAATCCGGTGGAAAGCAGGGAAACATTTTTCGAAATGCTCAATAACAGCAAGGCCTCTATTGTAAAAACACTGGCAACAAGGGCAAATTTGGGAGGGGAAATTGCAGAGGAGGCACTCTACAGGGCAAATATAGAGAAAAATAAAATGCCTGCAGAGGTAACTAGTGACTATGACAGACTATACGAGGTAGTAATGGAAATATTGGATGAATCAAAACGAAATATGGCATATTATTATGAGGAGGATGAACTTCTTTCACCGGTAGTGCTTACGGCATTGAATAAGGACCCTGACAGTAAATTTGAAGACTTAAATGAGGGTATCTGTTATTATATCAAGCATTATCCGGAAACGGATAAGAATAAATCCAGTGTTGAGAGAAGGATAGAGTCGCAGAAGCGTTCCATAGAGGAATTCAATAAATTGATGCTGGTATATACAGAATTCGGTAATTTTCTCAAAATGAATTTTCAGCAGCTTCAGAAACTAATAAACATTGTGCATAATAATGTAAAGCGCAACAACAGCGAAGATTTTACATTTATGGAACTGGAAATCACGGGAATAACCCCTTCTAAAGGAACTTTTACAGTAACCTATCAGGATACCGGTATAGTCCTCAGTTATACAGAATCTCCAGGAAATAATATAAACAGGGTGTTCAATACCGCCAAGGATTACAGAAACAAGATTGAGGGTGCAGAAAGAGCCATAGAGGAAACGAAAAAATTAATTTTAAAGGAGAAACAAAAAGCTGGAAAGAAGAAGAGAGTGAAATACTGGTTTGAATCATACCACTGGTTCACCAGTTCCGCAGGCAATATGGTAATGTCTGGCAGGGATGCAAAAACAAATGAAAAACTGGTAAAGAAACACATGTCCGATAACGATATTTATGTGCATGCAGACCTGTATGGTGCACCCAGCACGGTGATAAAAAATGATGGTATTGACATAACAGAAGAAACTATAAGAGAAGCCTGTGAGTTCGCCATATCACTGTCAAGAGCATGGCCTGCTGGACTAGGTTCGGGTACCGCATACTGGGTAGAACCATCACAGGTAAGCAAAACTCCTGAATCGGGTGAATTTGTATCAAAAGGTTCGTGGATTGTCCGTGGGAAAAGAAATTATGTGCTGAATCTCCCCCTCCAGCTAAAAGTCTCATTGATCGATTATAAGGGAAATACACTACCCATGATATCCCCCGCGGAAACTAAAATAGAATCAGAAAAGTATGTTATAATTAAACCCGGAAATGAGAAGAGGTCTACAGCTGCAGAGAAAATTGCGAAAATACTTGATATAGACAAATCAGAAATAGAGGCAATACTTCCACCGGGAGGGTCAATTATAGTGGAAAGCTCGAAAGAAATAACATCTCCCAGCTCGTGAATTTGAATAAATTAGTTTAATTTTGCCTTGAGTTCCTCTATTGTGGATACATCGGTTGGATCCACGTTCCTGACCAATGCAAGCTCATACGTCAGATAATCAGCATAATGGATCAGGTAAAATAATTTCACAAGATAATCGTTTGATGGGGATTTAATCACAGAGAACTGTTCCCCCGTTATATCCTGTGTTATTTTTATCCTCTGGTTGATCCGTGTATTATCCGATTCAAATGCATAAAATAGATATTCAGACCTTCTGTAGGCGGATTTCAATGGCATGGTATCATTATGATTTAACTCCGGGAAATAACTGTAGAATGCAAATGTTTTTGCATTTTCATTGAACTGTGTTTTCCACCTGTAGGCTACTGATTTGAAGGGCTTTGAGCCATATATAATTGGTATAGAACTGTTTTCATAAATTTTGAACGCCTCCGATTTCATTTCGCCATGATTTTTATCCATCTCATTTAGCATATTATATGCAGTTAAAATTGTATCATGTTTAAACGGAGAAAAGGTGTTGTACAGTGGCATGAGCATATATCCAAGTGCCGATCTTGGCTGGATACCAGATGGTATTATTATCGAATTTTCAACCATAGTTTCGAGTTTTCCACCGGATGTAATTGCCATAACGTGTGCACCTTTCTTCTTGGCCTCCTCGACATTATTGATTGTCTCCTCAGTATTTCCGGAGTAACTTATGGCAATAAAAAGTGTTTTTTCATCTACAAATGAAGGGATTCCATAATCACCTATTGGAATTACCGGACGTTCTGTATAGTATTCCTGGAAGATATTTCCCACTATGCCTGATCCACCCATTCCAGAAATTACAATATTATCAAAGTTAAAATCCACATTGAATTTATCTGTAGATTTTATCTGTTCCTTTAAATTTTTTAATTCGTCCAGAAAATTCATAATGGAGTAGATAAAAATAGCATATTATTTTTTCTATTGCATATTATTTTATAGTATTTTCTGACAGCCCTGATAGATAGGATGCCGATTCTCCTTTCTTTTTTATGCTTACGCTCACAGCAAAAACTGATAAGAGGCATATAAGAGTTGTCATATCAATAATAAATATGAGACCTGTGTATCCCACAATCCCCCCGATCACTCCGAGAAGCACCGATATGAGTCCACCGAAAAGTGCACCAAAATTATATGATATACCTGATATTAGTCCGCGAACGGCTGGATTAATCCTGTCCATGAGGAGCAGGGGTATTACCGGCATGGAGCCAACTCCCAGAGTGAAAATAATCATGCCAGGGAGGGCAAATGGCCTCAGCTGGGTAAAATATGGCATGGCAACCCATGAAAATGCCATAGCAATCAATGACCCGACCATTAAAAGATGCTTTTTTCTATAGTTATTTGCCAACCTCCCAAAAAGTAAAAATCCTATTGCAACTGTAATGCTTGAGACTATCATAACAATTCCTACCATTGATGCTGGAAGCCCAAAGGACGGTGCTACCGTGGGATAAAATGATAATATGGCAAAATATGCAGAGAAGAATCCGGACATCATAATCATGGATTTGATGAGCGGAATTTTATAATCCATAAGGTGTATTTTATTAGTAGATTTTTTCATTACACTTTTATCTGAAGGGAGCCTCATTATGGTATACGGTGCGATAATCAGTGGAATGGTTCCGGTTATCAGGAATAACCTCCAGGTTGCACCTATAGTGGGAAGGAACAGAATATATGCAACACCTGTGAGTGCATAGCCTATGCCATAACCGCTCTGTATTATCCCGAATATTGTGGATCTTATATCCGCAGGAGAGAATTCATAGCCAAGTACTGTGCCGGATGTCCACTCACCTCCCATGAATACTCCCTGAACAAATCTTGCAGAGAAAAGTATAAGGATATCGGGGGAAAATGCCATAATGCCTGCAAATACTGCATATCCTGCAGTACTTAAGGCCATAACACGCCTTGCCCCGATTCTATCTGTAAGAGACCCTAGATATAGTCCTCCGAAGAATCTGCCGATTAATCCGAGAGCGAAAAGCAGTGATACCACACCGAGTCCTATATGATAGGATTTTTCAAGTTCGGCATATATATAGGTTACAAGTGTCAAATCATATATATTTCCTATCCAGGACCCTGTAGATGCAAAGGTAGCGTGTACATAATCCTTCATAACACATAATTACAGCATTTAAGTTAAATTTTCCCTGACCTTATTTGACATATTATTCATATATGTGTTAATGATTGATTAGAATTCAATAATACTTAGATTTAATATTCTGTACATTAGGGTTTATATGCAATATTATCCGACATATTATTCAATTTTCATTCAGTAATTTCATAAATTGTTTATAATATATGTTCTTCTAAATATATTAACATAGTTAACCACTCAACTATTTACTAATATTATTACCGAAATATATATATATATTAATGTATAAATATCATTATGGATAAAAAGGTAATTCTAGGGATAGTTATGTCAGCCATATTTATTGCATCAGGATTTGCGATAGCTGTTGATAGTTCTGGCAGCAGCATTGCACCGGCAAGCAATACTGCATATACGGTAAATGATAATTCATCTATTGCTTCACAGTTTACATCATGGTACAGTAAAGCATATCCAAACAGCAGCCCTTCACAGGTAGCTAATATGAATACATCACAGAGGGATGCAGTATTTGGTGAATTCCTTCACAGTGATATAGCTGCACAGAAGTTAATATCTGAGAGGAATAAAAAAGTATTGAGAAATTTAGGAGAATCGATAACGAAAGAGCTGAAGCTGAATTTAAATCTATAATGGATAATGGTACTCCCACCGGATATAACAGGGAATTAAATTCTAAAAACAATAAGACTGTGACATCCGTATGTGTTCATGCAGGTGCAACGCCATCTGTTATTGTTCATATAAAAAAGGAACTCCCAAATGGTGTCAGTGATAATGGAGAGTGGGTAATGGTTTCTATCAATTATTTTGTATATCATGCACCATGGTGGCTAGGAGGATGGACTTATACATACGGCGAAAATGATATGATTTACACTTTATATGATGGTAATACTGCTCAAAATGTATACAATCAAATACAATATGACAGTACAATAACTGGAATATTTTCTTCAGTGGAAGCGGCTTTATTTGTAATATTAGGAACTACATTAGACTCAGCAATCCCTTCAGCCGGCACTTCTCTCGTAATCGGAGGTATTGTAGCTGCCGTTATACTGGCCGGTATAGGAATATCTGCATCGATAATAAATTACGATTATGGGAAATTATATGAATCAACATATGCAAATGAACTGTCAGGGCAAAAATATATCGAGACTTACTTAGACATAAATTGTTATTACCCTGATAATCCAATAGTTTCATTAGATTCTTCAATAGGGCTCTACGGAGTATATTCAGACGGAAATACACTAACAATATTTCCCAACATTGCTTTTGGATTGTCTACTGTAATTACTGGCTTTTCAGGTTTAACCGGGATAATGCTTGTTCATGACTATTCTGAATGGCCACATTCAATTGCTAATAAAATTGGTACAAATCATTGGAGTTTTAGTTATGAGTGATTATGATGTTTCAATATAACGTACTAATGTGGATTTATTTACTTACATTTATTTTCGTAATAGCTGGTGTAACAGAATTAATTTTAAGGTTCATTATCAATTGGGACGATAGAAAGTATGGCGAATTCAGGAAGTCTCTATTATTAATTAATGGAGTTGAATTCGTAGTTTGTGGTTTTATAATTCTCGTTTCGTATTATATTCTCAAAATATTAATTCCAACTAATAGCTCTCCAGAACTACAGCTGGCCGTAATTTCCATGCGAATAGATATCATGTCTGTTATTGTCTCTGTATTAGGTATTATAATTCTACTAACCGTATTGAAAATTCGTTCAAAGTTCTCATTCTAAATTCAAATTTATTAATATGCCTTCCACACCTTAGTCAAATTTTCCCTGACCTTATTTGACATATTATTCATTAAAATCGATCTTGACCTTCCACATAGACCTTTCCTGGGCTGCAGAAGCTTTAATGCCTCTTTCGTTTATGAGGTCTGCAAGCTTTTCTGCCCTGTCCTGTCTGTTGAATTGTATGTAAAGGGCATCAATTCCGAACTCTGGCATGCTACCCTGGGAGGAAATGAGATCTCCGATTTTATTCATAATTGCAATGAATTTATCCTTTTCAACGTAAAACGTCCCCTTTTCTATTTTAGAAACACCTGTCTTAACTATTCCATCATAGGTTATACTAGAAACCCTTTTGTTAACATGCATTGCTGAGGTTTTATAATAAAGGCCCATTAAAACTATAAAGGCAATCAGTAACGGTATTCCCAGGAAATAGAGCCCTATGGCAAAGGATAATGCTGACATTACGAGAAAAATAATACCGATAGCCAGATATATATTTGCCATTTTGCTTGTATCTGTATTAATTATAAATAATTTATTAAAGTACTATACCAATGAAAAATGGACCGAAAATACGAAAATAATGAACATCAGAACTTTAATCAAGGGTTTTGTTTAAAATATTCTAATTCCTGCTAATGTGTGATAACTATTTTTTAGAAACATTTTATTATATTATGTGATACAGTAATTAGATGGAAAAAATCAATCTTAACGATTCAATTCAGAAAATTTCTTCAGGTTATGATTGCCTTGACACATTGATGGATGGAGGGATTGAACCTGGAATTATAACTGAATTGTACGGAGAGGGAGGTGCAGGCAAGTCTAACCTCGGAATGATTTATTCACTGTCAGTGTTGAAGAATGGGCTCTCTGTTGTTTATGTTGATACCGAAGGTTTTTCAACTGAGCGCTTTCTAAGTATATCCAAGAACTGCACAGAATATTTATCGTACATGAATATATACAGGGTTAGATCCCTTGATGACCAGTATCTTGCACTTATCAAGTCAGATAAACTTATTGGGGAAAAGCGTGACTCAAAGCATAGCATAGGGATAATGGTTGTGGATTCATTCACAAATTTTTTCAGAATGGAGGCAGGAAAGGATCCTTCTGCTAGAATGGAGGGATATGAAAAACAGTTAAACATCCTTTCTGCGATAGCAGTAAAATATAAAATACCCGTCCTCATAACAAATCAGATATATGAGGATGTAAATAATAATTCGCTGGAGCCATTCGGTGGTTTCTTCATAGACCATGCAATGAAGGCAATCTACAGGGTTGAGAAATTCAAAGATGGAACCAGAACATTAACAGTGGACAAGCACCGTTCCATAATAGAGGGGCGCAGCACGAGATTCAGGATCACTGATAATGGAATTACTTGCGAGGTGTAAACATGGGAGTAGATATTTCTGGAATACTGATAAAGCATGAAACCACAATAAAGGAAAATACTGGCATAACGGTATCGGTTGATGCTTATAATATCATATACCAGTTCCTCAGCAGCATAAGAGGGGAAGACGGCGAACCTTTGAAGGATTCCTCTGGAAATATCACTTCACATTTATCGGGGATTTTTTACCGGACATCAACACTGCTTCAGAACAGCATAAAGCCGGTTTATTCTTTTGATGGAAAGCCATACCATCTCAAGAGTGAGACCCTGAAGGAGAGGAAAGCCATAAAGGACAAAAATATTGCTGAGCTTGATATTGCAATAAAAAATAATGATACAGAGAGGATTAAAACACTCTCGTCCAGAATCAATTACATTACATCTGATATAGTTTCAGAATCAAAAAAACTTCTTGACCTCATGGGAGTTCCGTGGGTACAGGCTCCCACAGAGGGAGAGGCACAGGCATCATATATGAGTAAAACAGGAATAGTGGATTCCGTTGTTTCACAGGATTATGATTGCCTTCTATTCGGTGCCAGAAGGGTCCTTAGGAATTTTACAATGTACGGGCGACGCAGAATATCGGGTACTGGACGGTTCATCAACATCAGTCCGGAGATAATAGATTTGAAGGAGAATTTAGAAAGTATAGGAATCACACAGGACCAGCTCATCGGTATCGGCATACTGGTAGGAACAGATTTCAACCCTGGAATCAGGGGAATAGGTGCCAAAACAGGGCTTTCACTGATCAAAAAATACGGCACTATTGAGGAAGTTTTAAAATATAAGGGGAAGGAGATAGACAACCTTGAGGAAATAAAGGAATTTTTTAGTAATCCCCCTGTTGCAGAATGCGATGATATCAAATTTAAAGCACCTGACAGGGAGGGAATTAT
The DNA here is from genome assembly GCA_021797225.1 of Thermoplasmata archaeon. The sequence continues at coordinate 8,101 of JAKAAE010000047.1, forward strand.
AGACTATCTATGCAATGAGCATAGTTTTTCACAGAACAGGATTAACCAGATTCTGGATCAGGTCGAGAAAGGATACTCCAGTGCAAACCAGTCAAATCTCGATAAGTATTTCTAATTTTTAATTTCCTGTTCAGTAACCATTACCTGATGGGATCTTGGATATTCCAGTTCCAGTATATCCTTCATGGTTTTTTTTATGTCCTTTTCATCAACGTCCATACTCTGGTTTCTGAAGCCTTCTTCTATTACTGTAAATTTTTCACCTATTTTTTTAACCGTTACAATTCGATCTTTTTTGAAGCTTTTTATAATAAGCATGTGGTTGCTGTCCATTTTGGCTAGCATGGTATGTACATGTTTATCTATACTTCTTATTGGCATCCATGGCATTTAATCACTGTTAAGTTTATTGCTTACAGGCAATATAATATTTATGAGTATTTCGGTTAGTGCCTTTTTTAGATCCATTGGATGAATCTCGGATCTAAGATATTTTTCCTCCAGTTCCCTGAAAGATTTCACTATGTAAGGGCCGCCATGGGCTTCTGAACGCTTGATTTCCAGTTCTTCAATGTAATATGGAAATACAAGGTATTTCATTATATCAATTACAGGGTTGTTTTCTATTATGCCCATGGGGCAGAAGGCATTTTTTATTTTTCTCCTGATATCGTCCTCTTTATCGGTTAAAAATAGTGCAGATTCCGGATCACTTTTTGACATTTTCTTGAAATCATCCATTCTTCCCTTTCCCTTTAGGGATGCTATAAGGGGCATCTCCATGAGAACAGGTTTTTTTCTTCCCATTTTTTCTGCTATGTCCCTGGCGAGCATGTATGCATGTCGCTGATCCGTTCCTCCCAGTGCAAGATCGGAATTCAGATAAAAAACATCGGTAACCTGCATGAGTGGATAAATATACTTACTGAAATCCTTATCTGCATCCTCCTCTGTTCTACCCATGATGGGAAGTGATCTTCTTATTCTCAACAGTGAAGAATTTTTGGCAGTCTGTAGAAGCAATTCCCAGTAATCCGGATTTGCAACAACATCAGACGCCCATATAAACTCGACTTCCGGGCTCAATCCGGCGTAAATCATGCTGTTTTTCAGCCTGTTACCGCTCTCCCTTATGAGATTTATATCTCCTCCCAATTTGTCATTTACCCTGGCATGCCAGTCTGCAAGCAGAACCTTGATATGGAATCCCAGTTCGACAAGCTGGTTAATTTTGTTAACATAAATCAGTATTGCAATATGTGGAAGGCCGGATGGCTCGAATCCTATGTAACCCTGACCGTTTCCCGCAAATAGCGATTCACACTCTGTGGGTGTAACTACCTCCGAGGTGTTTGATTTGAGAATTTCCAGTTTGTCCATTGGCAGGTAATACAGTGTTATTTTATTAATTTTTATTTTTTGAGAAGCAGATCCAGTAGTGAAGATGCCTCTTTTTTTGTTAATTCTTCAAGGGAACCTTTCTTCAATGATTTCAAATAATCGTTCACTACCTTCTGGTTTGACTCTTCCCTCTTCAGCAGGTCATTTACAAATGATAGTTGTTTTTTTGTTATCTCATCATTTTTATTATACATAGAATGAAATGTAATTACCGTACATAAGGTTACGGTTTCAATTACATGGTCATTCTATCTATGGATGCTATTTTATTCTAGAAGCTTGCTGTTTAAATTCTATAAATCATATGTTTATTAATAAAAAATTATCATAATAATCCATAATTCCACTAACTATTAATATAACTGATGTATTATGTGATTAACTATGAAGGCAAATGAGGTATTAAATCTATTAAGAATTTCAAGAAAGACACTTCATGTATATGCTTCAACTGGGAAAATAAGATTTACAGTTATGCCCAATGGTTATTATGACTACAATGATGAGGATGTTTATAAATTATTGAATAGGGATGTTAAAAGAAAAACAGTAATATATGCCAGGGCATCATCAATAAAACAGAAGAATGGTGTAAATAATCAGCTCGAGCAGTTAAAGCAGTGGTGCTTTATGAATGGATATACAATAAATGCAATATATTCGGATATAGCATCTGGAATATCATTTGAGAAAAGAAAAGGATTCTTTGAGATGCTTGATGAAATCATAAACTATAAGGTAGAGAAGATTGTAATAACATACAGGGACAGGTTAAGCAGGATTAGTTTTGATTTATTCAAGCATCTCTTTGAAAAGTTCGGTACTGAAATAGTTGTTATATCTGAAATTGGGAGTACAAAACTGGATTCAGAGGAAATATTTGAGGATATTAGAGCCATGCTTCATTGTTATTCAATGAAAACCTATTCAAAGAGGAAAAAAAGTTCAATAGAGGTAGGCTATGAAGATAATCAGAACTGAACAGATTTTTATCCGTGATAATGGTGTAATATCTAAAATGTGCCATA
>JAKAAE010000048.1 GCA_021797225.1 Thermoplasmata archaeon
TCGGGTATATTCTGAATTTATAAGCTCTCAGTATCATCTTTTTTAGAATATATATGAATTTATTACCTATAAAATTATGCTCTCATCTCCTCCCTCACGGAAGGAGACTTCCCGCTTTAAGGTTAAAATGGAAACTATAGAAAATAACGAAAAACAGAGAGAGGAAAAGGAGCCAAAATGCAGGAGTGAATCGGGGATAAAGGCATTTGTCATAATAATGACTGGAATTACCATTATCACGGCAGCACTTACATCGGGAACATACAGTGGTTATGATCCGAATGGTAATTCTGTTGCCATAACGGGTTTCTTTGTCATAGTGACAATAATCATGACTGCTGTGTGGTACCGTACGAAATATAATAATTATGCATACAACCCTAATAAAAAAGGCAAAAAATAATTTTTATCTTTAATTTGTTTTTTTATATTTATAATACGAGATCTCAGCAATTATATATGATTAATATCACTATAAAGGCATAATAACATATTCTTAGAGCGTATCTGTTAATTTACCAGTTTTAAACTGGAATAATTAATATGCCATATTGAATTGATTGCATATGGAAATAAAGGAGTATATATTACAGATAAGAGAGTATTTTCATGAATACCCTGAAGTGAGCTTCAAGGAGTATAAGACAGCGGATAAAATTGAGGAAGAGCTGAAAGCAATGGGGCTTACCCCTAAAAGAATAACTGAAACGGGAATAATAGCAGATATTAAGGGAAAAGGAAACAAAACAGTGGCAATAAGGGCGGATATAGATGCCTTACCTGTTACAGAGGAAAATAGGGTACCATATGTTTCTAGAAATGAGGGTGTGATGCATGCCTGTGGACATGATACACACATGGCAATGCTTCTGGGTGCAGCCAGAATGCTTATTGCTGATAAGGAAAAATTAAATGGGAATATAAGGCTTATATTCCAGCCAGCAGAGGAGCTTCCCCCTGGTGGCGCAATAGATATGATAAAAAACGGTGCACTGGAAAATGTTGACTATATCATAGGGCAGCACATAATGGGATCGGTTCCAGCTGGACATGTGGCAATATTCTATAAGGAGATGATGGCAAATGCAGATGAATTTGATATTACAGTGCATGGCAAAGGTGGGCACGGATCCGCTCCACAGGATGCAATAGATGCCGTATATATTACTGCACACCTCATAGAAATGCTGAATACAATAGTTTCAAGGGAAATTGATCCGAGGGACCCGGCAGTCATAACAGTAGGAACAGTAAATACAGGATACAGATATAATATAATAGCAGCACATTCCAGGCTGACAGGCACCGTGAGAACCTTCAGCCTTGAAGTACAGGCAAAGATTATAAAAAGAATAAAAGACATTTTAGAGGGTTTAAAATTAACATACGGGATAGAATATGAGTATGAATACAAGAAAGGATATCCAGTGCTGATTAACGATGAAAAAGTAGCCAGATACATAGAAGAAACTGCAGAGAAAATTATTGGAAATGAGAATATAGATCATCCAAAGCCTGATATGGGTGGCGAAGATTTCGCTTACTATCTTCAGAAAATACCGGGAGCGTACTATTTCTTCGGTGCCAGCAATGTTAAAAAAGGGATAAATTCACCGAATCATTCCCCTACATTTGATGTGGATGAAGACCAGCTCTATACAGGAGCCAGAATCCTGAAAGAGACTGCAATGAATATCCTTAATAAATAACGTTCTTTTTCTATATTTATTTAAATACTTTTGCAGGTTAAATAAAAATTTTTAGGCTAGGCATATAATTTGGATTAAATTTATTTACTTTGAAATTATAAAATATATGAAATGCCCGAAGAAATGTACACATATTCCGATCATAAAATTACGGGAGAAAATGGATTCTCTGCTGAGATTATACCAGGAAATCACTGGAAGGAAATCTCTATTGAGGACAGCATCAACGTAAAACTGTCACTGGAAAATGGAGTTTATATAATCAGGCATAATTTTCTTGAAGAGGGATATGTCAGGAAGAATTCAGCTATGGAATATGAAGGAAATAATTTCATAATTGATCCTCAGGGATTGAAGAATTTAAACTCTAACAAAATAAATTTTGATATTACTTCTGGAGATGAGCATGTAGCCTTCATTAACGTTTTTAGAAAGGAAATAAATATAGATCTGGATGAGCCTAAATATATTATTCCAGTGATAATTTATATTGCAGTACTTTCAAGACGATTGAAGATTTTTGGGGGTAAGGTTCATGTGAAAAATTGGTCTGGGCCCTTGTTGAGCTTATCTGTGTCCATGTTTGGAGGTCTTATCACAACAGGTGGGTTGAATATGGGAAAAACAGAGCAATTAATTCTTCTCCTGGTTCCAATTGCGGCTTTAACAATTAGTTTGTTTTATTATATTTTAAGAAGAGGCAAACTGTTTTAGATTTATCCCAAACTATTTAAGAAATCAATAATTGCAATATCATGGCCTTTAAATCTGAATTAACACTGGATGTTATAGATACGCATACTGAAGGCGAACCTACACGCATAATTTTCTGGAACAGCATACCTAAAAACTTGCCGGATGCATTATCTGTAAGAAATTATTTTATTCAACACTACGACTATATAAGAACTACACTATTGCAGGAGCCCAGAGGGCATAAGGATCAGTTCGGGGCTGTACTACTTCCACCTGTTAACCCTGGAAGCGATTACACGGTAATATATCCAACAACGGATTCATATCTGGATATGTGCGGGCATGCCACAATAGGTATTAGCACTGCACTTGTTGCACTTGGATATGTTCAGTTTGAAGGCAGTGAAAAAGTGCTTACCTATGATACTGTGGCTGGTACTGTCAAGGCAAGGGTAAAAGTAGAAAACGGAGAACCGGTTTCCGTATCCATAGTGGATGTGAAATCCTATTTTGTAAAAAAAATAGATATAGACATTGAGGGAAAAATTGTACCGGTACATATCTCATATGGCGGTAATTTCTATGCTATAGTGGAATCTGATTCAATAGGAGTTGATGTTGATCCAGAAAATATAGACAAACTTCTGGAATATGGTAAAATTATCAGGGAGAAATCAAGTAAGACAATACAGGAAATCTACCCTAATAGTACCAAAAATCTGAAGCCGTTGGCTATGATTACTGACAGCAGGCATGATTACCGTGCAATTGTTACCTTTGCAGGGAACAGCTTTGACAGGTCTCCATGCGGCACCGGTACGGCTGCAAGGGCTGCACTGCTCGTCCATGATGGGAAGCTGGATGTAAACGGCCAGTACACAAATGAGTCCATTATAGGATCCAGATTTAAATGCAGGATAATTTCCTCCGAGAAGGTTAATGGAAATATTATCATAGTGCCGGAGATTACCGGAAGAGCATGGATTACCCAGCTGTGCAAAGTTATTGTTAACCCGGAGGACCCGTTAAAACACGGATTCCTTGTGCAATGACAGGAATTGCCAGTAAAAATATTATAGATGTTAAATGCGACAGTGGAAATATTATTATACATATAAAATCGGCACACCCAGTGTAACCCAATAACAACACTGTAGTCCATTAGAAAAAAATATCAATCTGCACAAGACAGGGTATCTAACTTAACTAAAACTCTACTATTTTTCACCGTATAATTCAAACCTCCTGCCTTATTGCCAAAATTATATTGCATCAGAGTGTTTAATATTTTTTGGTATTTTCATAATATCTGGAAATATACAATCTTCCATATTCTATGAAATAAGTGTGTTTTGGTAGTAATATTTGAGTGTGTAAGTTATAACACTGTTTCAATGCCGAGCTTTTTGGCAATAGTGTTAAGTTCAACATCAGCGGTAAAAAATTTATCTCCTTTTGCTTCTATACAGGTTTCCAGTTGGATGGCGTCTACTATATAGACATGTTGCTCAAAAACCACTTTTATAGCCTTTCTGATTATCTGGTTCGTAACGGGAAATATTTCAACAGAATTAGAACGTTCAAGAACATTTAGCTCTCTTAACATTGCCTGAAACAGATGCCTGGCATCAAGCCCAAATTTTCTCGCATACTTATCAAAAACAACAGCAGCTTCACCGAGATTGATTTCAGATATGCAAAAGACAGTTTCCCCTTGATGCGCAAGCTGAAAATAACTATCTATTATATCAGTGCCCTCCTCATTAACATATCTTTTAACCAGAATGCTGGTATCAAGATAAATTCGAGTTTCTTTCATTTCTCATTTCCCTGATTTGTGTCTCTGATTGAACTTTTCCGGTGAGATTGGGTCTGTTCTTCTTTATATCCTCTGGACTTATATATCTGCAGTCAAGTCCCAGTTCATTACATATATCTTCAATAATCTCTGATGAGGAAAGACTTCTAAGAGATTTTTCAATATAATCACTTAAAGTTTTTCCCCTTTTTAATAAAACTACCTTCGCATTATTCACCACCGGCTTATCCACCGATACTGTTATTTTAGTTTTAACCATATAGCCGTATATACAGCTTCCTGTATTAAATCTTTCTGTAGAATATTAGTTTTTATATACAGACGATAGAAAAGTAGCTATATTATCCAGAAAATACAATACATTTGTTTTCCAGCTATCTATGTGCATAGAAATTTAAGTTTCTGCAACTTCTCACTGCCCGAATTTTTATCTCTGATTGAACTTCCCAGGTGAGATTGAATATGTTTCTTATGTCATCTTGACTCACATATTCGCAGTTAGGATCTAATTCAATACATATATCCCCAATAATTTTAGATGGAGGTTCTATAGGATTTTTAATATAATTATTCGAGATTTTTCTCTTTTTAGCCACAAGTAAGTCACCAAAAAGTTAATATTATGTTTAAACATAAACAGAATATGTTCAAAACCATAACTATAAAAAAGGCGGTTTATGATGAACTAATTAAGGTCAAACAACCGGATGAGAGCTTCAGTGAATTGCTTGATAGGCTGGTACAATCGAAAGATAAGGGGGATGTTCTTTTATCACTTAGAGGCAGTATAAATTTTACAGATAAAGAAGCAATGTTAAGGGAAAGTCAGGAAAGACGTTGGGAGAGAAGAATATGATAATGATTGATACAGATGTTATAATTGAGATTGTGGATAAAGAGTCAGTAAAGGGTGAGGAACTCATGAACAGAATTATCAATTCTGGTGAAACTTATTTTACCTCTTCCATCAATTTTCATGAGTTAATGTATGGTATACATAAATATTCAAAGGATAAGGAGCAAATCCACGGGATTCCAGTAATAAATTATACTAAAGAAGATGCGAATTTATCCTCCAACCTGGAAATATTTGCAGAAAATAATGGAAAAGCTGTTCCCAGAATGGATGCGATGATAGCTTCGGTAGCTATCAACAATAATAGTAATTTATTAACACTTGATAATCACTTTAAAATCTTTACGGAGGTAGGCCTTAAATTATTTGATTAATTTTTAAATCTACTGGATGGCTATCAAAATTTAAACGTCGTCCATCAATATATTATTGCCTGTATACTTTATACATCAGCCCGTTGTTCTAAATGATCATGCATTGTTTAAAGTATTTGATTTAAATAACGCCCAAATCCAGAATGGGATATACTGTATCAAAATTCCATTGATTGATTCTTCTCCCTCATAATCGTATGTTATTATTTTCCCGGCATTCAAACCGAGAGCCGTTGCGGCTTCCACAAGGGCAGATGTTTCCCTTGATCTGGTACTGGAATCAGACACCTCGTAAGAAACCTGTATGAGTTCAGTGGTTTTACCTGTAAGAATAAAATCTACTTCCTTGCCCGATTTCAGCCTGAGATAATTTATACGATCTGTAGTGGAAACATTTCTCAATAATTCCATGAAAACTGCGTTCTCCAGTGCCCTTCCCTTATCAATGTCAGAGAAAAGCCTGGAAATTCCAATGTCTGTTATATAGGTCTTTGATTGCATAGTTATACGCTTTCTGGCACTCTTTTCATATTTCTCAAGTATATCCACAAGAAAAACCGATCTGGAATAATCAAGAAAATTTAACAGTGTTATCCTGCTAATCCTCCTTCCGGTACTTCTAAAATAATTGAACGCCTTTACTGAACTGAAATATGACGCATAGCTACTGGAAAGAATTCTGAGAAAGATGTTTAACTCACCTATCTCTCTAACCCCGTATCTTCGCACAATATCCCTGAAGAAAATTGCGTCAAAGTAAGATGAAAGGAGCTCAAGCTTCCTTGAAACTTCCTGTATCATAGCTATCTCCGGAAATGATCCATATTCTAAAAAATCATCCATTATCTTGAATATAGTTCCTTTTTCGATAGAATATTTCTGCAATTTGTTAATTTTTACTCCCTTTGCGGTCACATATTCTTTAAAGGAGAATGGATACACAGTATAGGTAAGATTTCTGCCTGCAAGCGAAGTAGCTATTTCGCTACTTAACAATTCAGAAGATGAGCCAGAGACAATAATTCTGTATTTTCCGGTATCATAGATTTTTCTGATCCATTTATACCAGTTTTCAACAACCTGAATTTCATCAAGAAAAATGTATATAGTCCCATCAGGATTGAAGAGTTCTTTATGAGCAATGAGAAGCTTGTCAAGATCAGAGGCAACTACTCCCACAAGTCTCTCGTTTTCAAAATTCGCATAAATAATATTATCATCCTTGACGCCTTTTTTTAAAAGTTCATTCATGCACTGGAACATGAGATAGGTTTTACCAGACCTTCTTGAACCGGCAATTGCAATTATCTTCTCTATTCCCAGATCAATATGTATATCACGCTCTATAATATTTGGTGTTTTATATTCCTTCCAGAATGTTAAAATGTATTTGAAATCATCAATTGTAACCATTATTGTATAGTATACTGTACATATTCTTATATTTTATGTATACTATACTGTACATATTTAGCAATTCATAATAGGTCGGAGAAAATTATGTATATCTGTATGTAAAGGTGAAATGAGAAAATTTTGCTCGTACATATCTGTTTTTAATATTCAGGAGGGAACGATAGCTGTCACAATAAAATTTATACTACTATTTGCCGCTAAAATGATATCATTTAACTTAGATATGAATGGAGATTAAGTTAAAAGCGGGTTAAATATCCTATTAGAGTTTTCATGGAGTGCAAGAAAACGCCCGTCATTTCTCTGCCATTACACGCAGGCGCTTGTAATCAATATACCATTGGCCATTCCTGTACAGGATTGGACGGCACAAATCAATTACTTTCTGAATTACATTTGAACGATCAGGAAGATCTAAATCCTGCAAATAACTTTCAGCAAACCCATTGAGCCAGTGCACGAGACCCAGTTCCCCGTCAGGCATAGCAGTTGGACGGCTGAAATGAAGTGCATAGGTTGTCTGAAAACCATATTTTTCAAGTAAAGAAGTGTATTCCCCGATGCTCGGAAAATACCAGGGATTTTTATTCCGCGTATTTATTCCCAACTCACTCAAGGTGCGCTCCAGGGCATCGATAACCACCCCTACATTTCCCTTTCCCCCGAACTCAGCCACGAAACGTCCTCCGGGCAATAAGATACCATATACACCTTCTGTGACCTTTGAGGGATTCTTCATCCAGTGCAATGCTGCATTGGAAAAAACTACATTGAACTGCTGATTCATGTCAAGTTCCTCAGCATTGCCGATTATAAATGTTATGTGTGGGTATTTTTTGCGGGCCTGCTGAATCATAGTATTTGACTGGTCTATGCCTATGACCGACGCTCCTGACATTGCTATCTCATGAGTAAGATCACCTGTTCCACAGCCTAGATCAAGTATTTTTTCTCCGGATTTGGGGTCGAGTAATGATACAACTCCTTTTCCCAATTCTGATACATAGCCTAACTTGTTATCATAATGCTCTGGATTCCATTCATTTACCATCAGATTCCCCTATATAGAATGCTCTTATAATTTACAAATTTTCTGGTTTCCAGCGGACAAAACCCTTGAAGCAAGAGTTTGAATATAATATGATTGAAAATCTCACTTTTACATGGTTTCTGAGGGTTGATCTAATTATTATATTAGCCGAACAGATAAAATAAAATAATAATCGCAATTATTATATATGCGCATATCATATATTTTTAGTGATATAATGACATGGGAATTTGAACACAGCATAGTAACAGATGCTAGAAGAGATGAAATTTGGGCCCTCTACAGCAACGTTGAATCATGGCCTTTATGGGACCACGGAATTGAGGACATATCCATTGACGGAGAATTCATGGAAGGAACTAACGGGAAAATCAAAATGGAGGGGCAGGAATATTTGAATTACCGAATTACCATGGCTGATCCTGATAAGGGCTACACAGTTGAAACCGTTATCGACGATTTGAAAGCAACAATAAAGTTCATACATACATTTTCTGATTTTCCGGATGGAAAGATTCGTCTCACAAATCACATAACAGTTCTCTGCACAAGTAAAGAAGGGATAGAAGAGGGAATAGGTGAGAGCATAACTTCCGGAGTTCCACAGACAATGGAAAATATTGCAAGGATGGCTATTTTCATGGAGAAGACATGTACGAGTAAGTGAGGTTAGAGCATATGTCATCCGAGGATAAGTTAACCACCAAATTCGGGAAACCTGACAATAGTCCTGGTTTTCTGCTCTGGCAGGCTACAAATCTGTGGCAGAGGAGAATGAGATCGGCTTTGAGGGAATCTGGACTGACCCATGTGCAGTTCGTGCTTTTAACCTCTACTGTGTGGTTGAATGACCATGAGATGGAAACTACGCAGGTAGCAATCTCCAAATTTGCCCATGCTGATGTTATGATGGTGTCCAAGGTATTGCGTTCCCTTGAAGAAAAGGGACTTATTCTGCGATTGCAGAATTCTGTAGACACAAGGGCACATATGATATCACCAACAGAAAAGGGAAGAGATCTGATTGGAAAAGCCATCAAAATAGTTGAGGACACTGATAGTGCTTTCTTTACCATGCTGGATAATAATGTCGGCGAATTCACAGAAATGCTTAGAAAACTTATTTCTTCTAACTGACTCCGAGAATTGCTTTTTATGGATCATGCAATATGATAAATATTTATTTATATTTCATGAATATTCTATTCAGGAACATTCAATAACGTGGCATGGAGGGCAAAAGCATATTTTCAATGCCGTATCGAAAGTAAATAAATGCAGAGGTGGAAAATGATGGAGGAATATTCATGGAGCAAAATCGAGAAAAAGGAAGCCAGAAGAATTTTTGATAAAGCCCTGCAGAAGGAATGTGATATCATGATAGAGAGAATTAGAGACTTTGCTGCCATGGCTACTTCTATTCGGGACCTCGCCGGCATTAATAATTATCTGACAAAATTCCTGGATAAAATAGACAGAAAATATGATTACAGGTATTCCCAGCTCATTAATCTGTTTGCACTGCTGCTTGCTGAGGGGAATATATCTAAGAGTGATCTTGATGTTTTTAGTACGGATAAAGTGGAACAGATTGCACGTATAGCTGATTTCATAAAGAACAGAAGATGAAGTATCAAGAATAAATTATGAACTTGTTTATCAAAAGCTCATGAGTGGTTATAATGCGAAAAAAACTATAATGAAGTAAGAAATGAATCATAAACAGGTGAGTGCAAAATGCTGAATCTGAGTAAGAATAAAAATAAGCGGAAAAAAGCCATAGCCATAGTCACAGCACAGGTACTATTTCATATGGACCCAGAAGTAGATTCGCATCAAGAGGTAAAGGAACTTGCCAGTATTCTAGAAAATCGAACTGATCCCGTTGGAACTGCTTACGGCTGGACCTCAGGGGACGAGGTTGCAAAGTTGATAATAGAAGAAGGATTAGATACTATTGAATTCAAAAGCAGGATTTCGCGTTATAAAGGCAGAAGGCATTTAACTGAGAAGAAAAAAAATAACAACCTTAAAGACAATATTTCCGATTATTTATCCAAGTATTGCCAGAAGTCAAAAACCTATGATGGGCTGATTGACCAGGTGCAATTTTTTCCAGATACGACGTATAAATATTTTAGTGATGGAATTGAACTAAACAAAGAGAATGTAATAGACTTAATGAAGACGTTTACAGAGGAAGAAAAAGTAAGTATTCTCAATGATGTTAATGATAAAATCGCCAAGAGTGATGAAAATTATGAATTAGGCAATGAACTGGAAAAATATCTAAAGGATATTGGAGATAGATACGGAATTGATTGTTATATTGATGATTTTGAGCGTGTAAATAAGCATTATTATTTAATCAAGGTTTTTATTGGAAACCAGGGAATTCTCACAGACTTTAACGGTACTTTTTTAGAATTAAGATCAGCTCTTGTAAAGGAAATAGAATTGGAGGCAGGAGATAAAGTGACATGCCCTTACTGTGGGCGTAAGATAATAAGATTTGTAG
>JAKAAE010000049.1 GCA_021797225.1 Thermoplasmata archaeon
CGGAACCTCCTTTAAGACTCTTGTATTCATCTGATTTAAAATCCGAGAAACGGAGCACTACAGGTCTGGGGGCAAAATCTCTGCAAACTCTTGCAAGTTCTGAGGATAATTTGTCAACAAAGTAATCTCCACGGCCGCTCTTGATCAGAGATAGTGGGTGCTCCCCTATTTCAGCCCATATAAATTCTTCTCTCATGAGGCCTATACCGTCTGATGGTAGCTTAGATACTCGAGCCGATAACTGGGGTTCACCCATATTTACCAGAACCTTTGTTCCTGTTATTATATCGCTGCCAGATGATACTGGGACATCAGGCTCTGGAGTGGTCGATATTTCAGTAATACCGCCCAGATATACAAGTCCATTTTTTGCGTCTACTGTTATTGTTTCTCCATCCTTCAGTGTTTCAGTGGCCTTCTGACCGAATGATGATGTACCTACTATACATGGAACTCCAAGTTCTCTGGATATAATTGCTGCATGGCATGTCAATCCCCCCTCGTCTGTAATAATTGCTCTGGCCTTTCCCATTATGGGTACCCAGTCAGGGGCTGTCATCTTAGTTACAAGTATATCGCCATCATTGAATTTTTCCATTTCATCAACAGATAGCAATACTCTGGCAATACCGGATATTTTCCCCGGAGAAGCTGGCAATCCCTTTAATATTACATCATTTTCATCTGCTTCCTTTTCCTGTTGCATTTCTTTCTCACCGTTGTTATTCTTCCAGACAGTTTCAAATCTCGCCTGCAAAACATATATTTTATGATCAAACGAATCTCTTGCCCATTCTATATCCATGCTGTTTCCATAATGCTTTTCAAGCTGTAACCCGTAATTAGCCAGCTGTATTATTTCCTTATCTGATATGGATTGTTTCTGGGCCATTACAGTGTCTACTACTAATTCTTCAGTGCCACCTGTTTCCAGGCATTTCAGCATTTTCGTCTTATTTGTTATTATTTTGTTTGTAATTTTTAAACTATTTTTATCCACATAGAAAGTATCAGGAGTGACAACTCCTCCTACTATATATTCGCCGAGACCATAACTGGATTCGACTATTATTTTTGAGTTATCGCCTGTTGAAACATCTACGGTAAACATCACACCGGATACTTCTGAAAATAATTGCTTCTGAACCGCAACTGCAAGGGCAACACTGAAATGGTTAAAGTGTTTTTTTTCTCTGTAATAAATGGCTCTGGGCGTAAAAAGGCTGGCGAAGCATTCTTTTATATTCTGAACAACATCATCCTCTCCGTGTATATTCAAATAGGTGTCCTGTTCGCCGGCAAAGCTTGCATCCGGAAGGTCTTCAGATGTAGCAGAGGACCTTACAGCCACATATATATTCTTTTCTTTTTCAATGAGTTTTCTATAATATTCCCTAATTTCCTGACCTAGGGTGTGGTTAAAATGGGAGCTGAGAAATAACTCCCTAATTTTTTCACTTGCATTTTTTAATTTTCTGGAATTATCTATATCTGTGCTTTTTATTATCTGCAAAATCTTATCGTCCAGGTCATTCTCTCTGATGAATTCCCTGTAAGCAAGACTCGTTGTAGAAAATCCATTGGGTACTGGAACCGATTTTAATTTTACCATTTCTCCAAGATTCGCGGATTTCCCACCCACTATTGGCACATCTTCTTTAGAAATTTCACTAAACCACAATATTCTAGCGCTGGATTTATCTGTCATCATGTAAATATTTACTCTTGATATTTAACTACTACTCAAAATGATAACGATTTTTCGACAATTCACGTGTATAATATATAGTAAAAGTTTAGGGACCATGAATTATGAACATGCAAAATAAACATAAATTGATTAAGAACACTGTAGTTTCAACTATTTTCAGTATATTCTGTATAAATTTATTATATGAAACGTTATAACAATAAATTTAAATATAATGAATATATAACCAATATTTACTTCAAGTGTTTTGATGTGCACAAGTTTTAATTAACATAGAGACATGATCAATTATGTTAGAAGACAAATATATTACAATACAGGATTCAAAAATACATTATATAGAACAGGGAACCGGAATACCCGTGATATTCTGTCATGGGGCAAGATTCAATGCAAGAACATATGAAGAATCAGGAACAATTCAAATCACCGCTGATAGTGGTTACCGCGCTATTTCTATTGACTTTCCTGGCTATGGGAAATCCGAGAATTTATCAGCAGATCTTTTTTCATTTATTGCAGAATTTATGGATGCCATGAAATTAGAACCGTCCGTAGTGCTTGGAGCTTCCATGGGTGGAGAAGCTGTAGTCGGCTTTGCAACAAAATTTCCAGAAAAGGTAAAAGCTCTGATACTGGTGGGAGCAGTAGGTGTTACCGAAATGGAATCAGAATTAAGTAAAATTTCTAAAATACCAACATTACTTATCTGGGGGAAAAACGATGCGATTTCCGCGTCTTCTAATTATGAAATTATAATGCGCTATAACCAATCTGCCGAATTTTCTAACATAGGCCGCCAGCATGCATGTTATCTGGATGATGCAAAAGGATTCAATGATCGCATTAAAGAATTTTTAGAAGAAATAAAATCCAAATAACTTTTTTATTAAATAAAATGTTTTAAGAAAGGAAGTATATCAAGTTTTATCCCAAAATCATTCACTGTTCGCTTTACATACTTTATAGCATAAATATTGGTGGGATTTATAATTTTTCCAGACCGAATATTAAAGATCAATCTAGATAATTTATAGTAATATCCGAATTCTTTTGATATAGCTTTCGTATAAGCATTTAGCAATTCTTCCTTATCATATTTCTTTATACATTGAAATAACAGCTCCGCACTTCTCAACGAAGGAATTATTCCCTCTCCTGTGATGGGAGAAACGGTGCCTATTGCCTCACCTATTCCGATTATATTCTCTCTTGACATGGAATCAAACAGTGGGACCATCCTTATATTTCTAGATGTAATTTTTAAGGGAATAGATTTCCTGACAGTATTTAGATCGGCAATGGAGAGAGACCCTGCACCCACATGATATTTATTACCTAGTGGAAAACTCCAGAAATATCCACGACCTCCTTTAAAAAAGTAAAAATAAAAATCCCTATGATCAGATTGATCCGTTAAATATTCAAGAGTATAATACTGTCTGTCATTCTTAGATTTTCCCAAGTAGGCCCTTGTTATCCCTGTAGCATCAACAATCATGTCCTTATTTTGTTTATCAATAGGCAAAATTTTTAAATTATTGCTCTCATCCTTTTCCAGTTGATTTTTATCAAATGTACAAAGTCCAGAAGATTCAAGATGTTTTTCCTGGAAATTATTCCCTGAGAATGTTATGTTTTTTGCTCTGGAAAGTACATATTTTTGAAAATCTACACCGATTACATCCATATATCCCTTCATAATATTTTCATTAGTTGCGTACCCGCATGGTATATAGAAATCATCCTTCTTTATATCGTAGCCAGAGACGTCAAAGCCATCATTTTTCAGTCTCCAGTATAAATATAATCCTGAAATTCCAAGTCCGGCTATTCTTATCATTTATTTCAAAACCCTATGATTATATATTATTATACTTTTTATGTTCCTATTCAAATCTTCACATAGGCAAATAAAAAGATTTAATTATACATACCTAATTGTGAGTTATGAATTTCAAAAATAATGAGGAAGATTACGTAAAAACAATTTTTTCATTATCTGAAGCCTTTGAGCTGGTGAATGAACATCAGATAAGTAAAGACCTAAACGTTTCAATGGCCACAGTATCAGAATATCTCGGTAAACTGGAAAAAAAGAAACTAATAAAAAAAGATGGGAGAAACATCGCGCTAACAAAAAATGGCTATGCCATGGCAATACCTGTAATCAAGAAACACAGGATCTCTGAAGTATTCGCCGTAAAGATGCTAGAAGTTCCTTGGGAGTATTCACATTCAGCAGTTATGGATATCGAACATACCATAGAAGATCGATATTTTGATAATTTTATTAAAAATCTTGGGAATCCAATGAAATGTCCTCATGGAAATATGATTTATAACATAGCCAAAATAGATGATATCAGTCCATTACAGGCACCCCCCGGTAGGTATAGAATCAGTAGGATTGTTTATGAAGATACACCTGTGTTGAAGAAAATGGCGGATCTGGATATGTATCCTGATACAGAAGTAGAGGTAATAAATGCAGATATAATAATATTATCCAACAGCAATGGTGAGCTTAAATTACCGTATTCTATGTTAAAAACTATAAGATTAGTGGGATAATTTAAATTTATGTCTATTTATAAGAGGTCAATTATTTAAGCACTGAGTTAAATCTATTTTTTAGCTGGTTTTACCGGTTTTTTTGTAGAAATTGTTCTTTTTTTCACAGTCATATTATTTTCCACAAGGAATCTGTACTTTTCCAGTAAGCCTTTAAAATTGTCATTTGCAGAGTTAAGGAGTTCTACAGTGTCCTCAAGTGATCTTTCCCTCATTTCATGCATCTGGATTTTCTGCTCAAGATCATAATTCTTCATTTTAATTTCTGCAATAATATCATTTTTTTCTTCTAAATTATGTTCAAGTGTGCTGATTCTTGATTCCAGCTTTTTGGTAATAAGGGTAAAATCAGAATTACTCTTTTCCATTTCCCTAAGCTTTATTTGCGTCTCTGTTATAGATTTGTTTTTTTCCTCCAGTTCCTCTTTAAGTTTAGTTATGGTGTCCTGAGATGAAGCGGTAGCATTCTCAAGATCATCCCGGAGCTGGCCATTTTCTTCTAAAAGCTTACTATTTCTCTCTATTTCAGCATTTTTCGCTTCCAGCTCCTGTCTCAGATTCTGGACCTGCTGTTCTGAAGCCTCTAGAGCCTCATTTGTATTAAGTAAGGACTGCTTGACCGATTCATTTTCCTCCTGAAGTTCTTTTTGAACCTTATTGTCATAAGCTATTTTATTTTCCAGCTCTTCCGAATGAGATTTCAACTGTTCATTTTCTGCTGCCATAGTTTTCATATTATCATGCATTCTTTCTATCTGGGCTTGAAACTCTTCGAGCTGTTTTTTAGCGTTCGCCATAATAGAATATATGTTAAGGCATATATAATTCTTTGTATAAAAGAGTGAAATATCACTTAAATTGATGGTATCCTAAGCTACAAAATATTAATAAATACTTTAAATTATAATCAAATAAATATTTCTAGACTTATTGATTTAATTATATCCTAGGCATATAAACAATTACAAATCAGTTAAATTAATATAAGATATAATTATTTATTATGGATAACAATGTTACAGATAGGAGATGCAGCACCGGATTTTGAAACAGATACATATTTTCCAGCGAAGAAGGAAATAAAGAAGATTAAATTATCAGACTATAAGGGTAAATGGGTCATTCTTACATTCTACCCAGGAGATTTTACCTTTGTGTGTGCAACAGATATTGAAGCACTTATGGGATCTTACGACCAGTTCTTAAAGGAGGGCGCCCAGGTTTTCGGTATAAGCGAGGATTCGGTATTTTCCCATAAAGCATGGTGTGATACGTCCCCCAGGGTAAGTAAGAGTAAAATACCACTTATAGATGATTACACAAAAGAGATCGCAAAAAATTATGGATTTCTGGATTCTAAGGGATATCAGGCTCAGAGGGGGATAGTAATCATTGACCCAGATGGAAACATACAGTACGAGGCAATGTTTAACAATGGACTGGGAAAGGATGTAAGGCATATATATGGTGCATTTATGGGTTTAAAAACATTGCGGGATACTCCTGAGGAAGCCGGTCACATGTGTGCAATACCTGCCGACTGGACCCCTGGAGAATCTCCATTGGATATAAACATAGTAAGAGATATAGGAAAACTTTAATTTTTTATTATCAAATATAAATATTTATTTATATCTTTGAAATAAACCTATATGACTGGTGAAGAATTATTCGAGAAATTATCAAAGTTTGGATTATCACCCTATGAAATAAAGGTTTATAAGACCTTATTATTAAATGGACCGCAAACTTCAACTTCCATTGTATCTACAGCAGGGGTACCGCAACCCAGAGTATACGACCTGTTCAATAATTTGCTTACAAAAGGTTTAATCGAAATTAGTCCAGGCAAGAAAAAAATTTACAGGGCAGTTCCAGTTGATGTCGCGCTTACGAGGATTATTGGAGAAATGACATCATACAAGGATGAACTTTCTGATTATATAAAAAGCTCAGAACCGGAGACAACAAAATACAATCCCTACCTCTGGTATATGGATAATATCAATCTTATCAGGGAGCAGATGAAAAACATGCTCTTGAATGCACAGACTGAAATTATAGTTTCATTAAGATTGCCTTTGCTTAAATATCTGGATAAATACCTTCTAGAAGCCGCTGAACGCGGCATATCTGTAATTATAACCATATTTCCAGATTCAGATCGCTACGATATCTCCGAACTCATATCCCGAGCCGTGATCAAGCGGCGTCCCGGTATATCTCCAGAGGTTATAATAAAGGATCGTGATGAAGCCATAGTATATGTTGATAACATAAGCACTAAAACCAAATATGCAATAGACTTCCAGGAGGAGGAGATGATTCATATTATAAACTATTATTATTATAACATTGTATGGAAACCATCCATTTACATATCCAAATTCCAGATCAGGGATGCATGGGATTTTAAAACATCATGGATATCCTGTGAGGCCATAAACGTTTTCATGAACAACGGTTACCGGCTTACGGGACACGTTATAGGAGATACCCAGAATGGCACAGTTGATATTGAAGGGCACATTAAAGGTACCGACGTTATTCCGGGATACAAAAATTCTTATCTTATCGAAACGGACGAACGTGTTTTTACAGTAGGAGGTAGATTAACACGTATTGAAGATATCAGAATGGACATACTTGAACTAAAAGCAGAAAAAATAGTTCAATAGGAGAAAATGTTAGCATAACTTTCAGTTAATGATCTGGATGTCTTTATATAGGAATATTATAACTTTGTCTTCACAAAAATTCTATATCTTTGAATTTAAGCATTAATATATGTGTTCTTAATGGCAATATAAAAAATTCAAACATTTTAAATTAAATAAAATTATACAGTGACGTTTATGACATTAAATGCTTCAGTTGTTGTACCTGCCCTCAATGAGAGAGAAAACCTGAAAAGACTTATACAGGAATTAAAGGGTGAAAATGTAAATTCAATATATGTTATAGATGATATGTCCGAAGACGGAACCGAAATGCTAAAAAAAGAATATCCTGATGTACATTTCCTTATAAGGCACGGAAGATTGGGCTTAATCAGTGCAGAGATAGACGGCATGAGACTTACCGATTCTGATTACGTTGTTGTTATGGATGCTGATCTTTCCCACAAACCCGAAGATGTTCCTAAAATGATAGAAAAAGCCATAAACACTTCATCAGATCTCGTTATAGGATCCAGATATATGGAGAGTGGAATCACCAACGATGAGTTTATCAGACAGATAATAAGTAAAATAGCCAACACACTCTTCAGAATATCATTTGATATTCATTTACATGACTGTACTTCAGGGTTTAGGGTGTACAGCAGAAAGGCATGCAATTTCATAGGAAAACAAATAGATATTGAGAATGGGTATGTTGGTCAGGTAGATATAGTGAATAGATTAAATCAGGCTGGATTTAAGATTACCGAATATCCGGTAGTTTTTGTGAAGAGAACAGAGGGAAAGTCAAAACTGAAAATGCGTGAAATTGTAAATTTCTTTCTCTTTGTAATATATAATAAAAAAATGTTCAGATTTCTACTTGGTTTTATCGTGTTTTTAATCGGAATGGTTATCCTTTCATACATAATTATCCATTTTGTCTAGGCCAAGGCTTGCGGCTATAATAATAGGATCCCACACCGGCCCGTATTCAGGCTCATAACCCATATCATTGTATAGGATATCGTAGAGGGTCATGTTACTATACAATATTGTGGCCATAACGTTCAGCCTCCATGCTGAATTTTCCTTCCCTATAATCTGGGAACCAAGAAGCCTTCCAGATTTCTTTTCGAAAATTATTTTTATGTACACATCTGATCCATGCAGGTAATTGGATTTATCTTTAGCTTTTATAAAGACACTATCAAAATTTATTCCCAGTTTCTGGGCTAGAGAAGTATTGATTCCTGTGTATCCGACCTGATATCCGAAGATGTTGATTATCGTGGTCCCCAGTGCACCTGGGAATATCCTTTTATTACCAAAAACATTAATTCCGATTGTTCTGCCCATCTTATTGGCAACCTGTGCAAGTGGATAATAGCCATAATAGTTAGTAACATGGTTCTTTGTTGCTACATTATCTCCGCCGGCATATATATCAGGGTCTGAGGTCTGTAAATAGTCATTAGTTTTTATTAGATTATCAGGTGTTAATTCAATGCCAGCCTTTTCAGCAAGTTCCACAGATGGTTTTATACCCGTTGCAAAAATTACATAATCACTAAAATAGGATCCTAGGGTTGTAGTAATTTTATATTTTTCCTGAATTTTTGAAATTGATACAGGAACCGAATTATATTCAATATCTGGATTATTTTCCTGTACAAGATTATTAAGTACGTTTCCCATATCAGGATCCAAATGCGGAAGTAGATATTCATGTTTTGATATCAATTTAACATGGTATTTTTTTGATAGTAATGAAAATAATTCCGTCCCTAGAACGCCAGCACCTACTACTGTTACCTGGCTCACTCCGGATAATTCGCTGTTCATGGAAATTGCACTTTCCATATTCCTCAGCGACACCCCGTATTCCTTAAATTCATCTGGTATATTAGGTGTTGCGCCGGTGGCAAGTACAAGTTTATCATATTTATAGCTTTTACCGTTTGTATCAATATATTTTTTCCCGGCATTAATGGAGGTTACAGTAGAATTCGTAATTACATTTATTCCCCTATGTTCAGTGAATTCACTCACAGGATAATGTAGCAAATCTTTAAAATCCTGGAAATAACCTGCCAGATAATAGGGCATACCGCATTCAGCATAAGATACATATCCCGTCTTTTCTATTACCGTTATTCTGGCGCTGGAATCCATACGTCTGGCCTTGGAAGCCGCAGACATACCGGCTGCACCACCACCAACAATTAGTATATCCATGCATGTAAATTCTAATTCTATATTTAAGTTTGTTAAGATAGAACATTCATTTTATGGGATGGAACGTAATTACAGTGTTTAAGCTGCGAATTTGGAATATTTCTAGAATTTTTTAAAAAGCTGTTACCTATCAAAATATATATTAATATTATTCTGTTAATAGTATCGTGTTCAAATCCTGAGACATTAAGCTGATCACGGACAAACATAAGAAAAGTACTTTAAATAATACTAATCAAGAAAATAGTAGTGCATTTAATTTTACGCAGATTATTTGATATCTCAAGGTATGGCCAAAAAATAAAGGTGCTTGATGTAACCGGAAATGGGAGATTTACTGTATATAGTGCGGCCCAGTATGGTTATGAAACAGGATATCTACACAATTCCTGTTTGATAATCAATTTTAAAACTTTATAATTTATAAGAAATGGGAAAACGTTGTTCCTGTGATGAAAATAGAATCTGGATATACGATCCAGGAATGCCATGTATATCATAAACAAAAAACAGACCAAGAAAAAACGATTTTATATGCTTAAATTGTGTTTATTCAAATGAAGCAGGATATGTCGTTTCATTGAAAAGAGGATAAAAAGCCAATATGCCCTTAGTGGTGAATATTCTTTATAACTAATTGATCTTCAGAACTACAGGTTCCAATGCTTTAACATCCGGCACTTGACTTAATACCCCATAATATGAAAATTATGAGTTATTCACTTGAACGATACAGACAAATCATTCATCATCGTCATCGTCGTCTTCTTCATCATTGTCGTCATCATCGTCATAATGAATTGTGAAACTGACCATTGATGCACCTCCTTATTCTGTAATAAATATTGCCATTAATAAACTTTGTTATATTATTTCTGTTATTTTTATAGACTTCCAAAGGCGGTGAAATCTTTATATTGAAATAACATTGACTATCATGTATAAGATTAAACAGGAGGAATTATTAATACCGTCCTTGGAAAAAAACCCACTGGGTGATCCGGCTATAAGGAAAATAATAATAATAGAAAATAAGGTCAATAATAAAACTCCGGTTCTTATAGGACTTCCAGGATTTTTCGGGTCAGGCAACAGCTTTTTGAACAAAAATTACACCAGCTTCGATTTCATAGACTTAATTATAAGGCTTCAGGATAATTTTAGTTTTATAATTGTTTTACCGGATACTATGACACAGTTTGGTGGCAATCAATTTGTAGATTC
>JAKAAE010000001.1 GCA_021797225.1 Thermoplasmata archaeon
AAGCGGCAATATTTTTTATATCGGTGTTATACCCCAGACATCTTTCCTTAAGAACATAGGTGTGAAACTGGACAACCACGGATTCATAATTGGTGATGAAAAGGGAAGGACAAATATACCGGGAATATATGCAGCGGGTGATGTATTATCAGGCAGCGAAGAGCAGATAGC
The DNA here is from genome assembly GCA_021797225.1 of Thermoplasmata archaeon. Next base: position 172 of record JAKAAE010000001.1, read on the forward strand.
CACTGCAGTAGGTGACGGGAGCAAAGCTGCAATAACTCTTTATACTGATATAATAAATAAAAAGTTTTAAATTTATTCTTTTTCTATCGAACCTATGAAGAGAGACATACTTTCCGTTGCAGATATGCAGAATGATCTGGAAGATATAATTGATTTGTCAATTAAATTGAAGAAAGATAGAACCATTAAATTTTCAGAAAAGAAGATACTTGGGATGATTTTTGAAAAACCCAGCACAAGAACCAGGATATCCCTTGAGGCTGCAATGGAGCAGCTGAACGGGCATGCCATTTATCTCAGTCCCAAGGATATGCATCTGGGTGACGGAGAGACTATCGCCGATACGGCAAGGGTAATGTCCAGATTTCTTGATGTAATTTCTTACCGTGCATTCGATTACAGGAATGTAAGGGAACTGGCAAAATATTCTACTGTACCGGTACTTAACGCTCTTGACAACAAGGAGCATCCCATGCAGATTGTGGCAGATTTTATGACCATAATGGAGAAGAAGCACAGGCTTGAAAATCTTAAAATGGCATACATAGGTGATGGAAACAATATGGCAAATTCACTTCTACTGGGGGCAGCCATCACAGGAATGGATATATCAGTTGCATGTCCGGAAAACCACGATCCCGATCCGGACATACTTTACAGAGCGAAGGACATAGCCCTAAAAACCGGAAGCAGGATAGAAATAGTAAGGGACCCCAGAACCGCAGTCGATTCGTCAGATATAGTATATACTGATGTATGGGTTTCCATGGGTGAAGAAAGCGAGAAGGAGAAAAAGGAAAAGGCATTCAAGAATTTTCAGGTTAATGAAAATCTGGTAGATTTCGCAGATAAAAACTATATATTTATGCACTGTTTACCTGCCAGGAGGGGTCTTGAGGTTACCGATGAGGTGATAGAGGGAATACACAGTGTCGTATTTGACGAGGCTGAAAACAGACTTTACAGTGAAAAAGGAGTAATATATACCGTAGTGTCATAATATTTTACAAATTGCCTGTGTACACATGCTATAATTTTTATAAAATTGAATTTATTTGTTTTTACATTGCATTTAAATAATTGACAAAGCGCCCGCGCCGGAAGGTTTTACAAGTGTTTAAATCCCGTAATCATTATATTCGTTAGGGGGGATAATTGATTATGGATGCTAATATATCGCAGGAATACCGTGCACTGGAGAAAGAGGACATACCCGATAAGGATAAAAAGATTATACTGGATTTTGTAAACGACCTGGCACTGGAAGGCATATCAGAAATTCGAAGGAAGAATTACATCCAGAGGTTAAGGGTAGCCGCCAGGTGGATCCCCGATAATTTTGCAACCCCGGGAAGGAACGATTTAAGAAAAATACGTGAGCATCTGGAAAAGGGGTATATGGAAAACGGAAAGGCCATGCAGTACTCTGAATGGACAAAGACAACATACCTGAAGATGTTAAAGAAATTTTACAGGTACATACTTCCACGGGCCCAGTTCGATGAACTTTTCAGGAATGTAAAGATAAATTCAAATCCAGGATCCAAGATTAAACCGGATCAGATGATACAGGCCTGGGAGATCCAGAAGATGGCTGAGAGTGCAACAAATGCCAGGGACAGGGCATTGCTTTACACCCTTTATGATTCAGGATGCAGGATTGGTGAGATTTTAACAATGAAAATAAAAGATCTTGAATTTGACAGCTATGGCTGCCTTATCAAGGTCACAGGAAAAACGGGATACAGGAATGTAAGGATAGTGGGGAATTCTATACCATATCTCAGGGCATGGCTTGATGCACATCCATTCAGGAATGACAGGAACGCCTGGCTGTTCTGCAACCTTGAGACCCATATCAGGGGAAGGATGATGGAATACCAGAATGTCTATGCGACCATAAGGCACGCCTTAAGAAACGCAGGCCTGGACCCAGGGCGCAGAATATACCCGCATCTGTTCAGGCATACCAGGGCAACAATACTGGCCACAAAATTAAACGAAGTGCCACTGGAAAATCAGATGGGATGGATCCACGGGTCCAGGATGACTTCTGTCTATGTCCACGTTTCCGGAAGGGACCAGGACAATGCAATACTAAAGGCATACGGCCTTAAAGTGGAAGAGGACAGGGATATTGAAGATAGACCGATAACGTGCCCCAGGTGCTATGAAGTCAATGACTCCAATGCAAAGTATTGCAGAAGGTGCTGGCTGCCATTCGATGAGAAATTAGCCTTAGAGTATGAGAACAGGGAGAAGGAGATCCAGGCTACAATAGAGAAATCCGAGACAATACCGGGAATAGCAAAGAAGATGATCGAGGCTGCACCGGAATCTTTTAAATCCAAATTAATGGAAAATGTCCTGGAAGAAATATTAAAGGATCCTGAGCTGTTGAAGAAGTTCAGGAATGAAATGGGAGAGAAATAATATGGCGTTTTAAAGCTGGAAATTCCTACTAATTTCAAACAGGGTTATCATATAATTTAAAGAATAACCCATAAACACTAAAGACACTATCAAAAATATAACGGAGTAAGAATTACCTATAACCGCTAAAATAATAGTCAGTCCAAATAAGAGCAGGTTAATAAGGGAATAGATACGGTATAATCGAGTGAATATGCCTTTATTCATTGATGCTAATATAGCCGGTGAAAGAAAAAATATAATCAATATTACTGCAGACAATTCTGCTATTGCAGAGTACTGAATCATTTTATATCTAATAACTCATACAATGCCTTTTTAACTCGTTTATCTGTTATCTTTGCATCGATTTTATCCTTGTCTGCCTTAGTTAAATGGAATTCCTTTATCAGGCTTTCTGCTATTGAATATGAAGGAATTAAAGACTCTTTTACTTCAACTGAGACCATGAATAAATATTCATAATTTGTATATAAATCTTCGCTGGTTATGTAATGAATTTCTGGATATCAAATAAGAAATGCTTTGCTATTATTCTATTCCCAGGGCATTGTAAATTATCTGCCTTATTTTATCATCCATGTCCAGTTCTTTGATTTTTTCTTTATCGTTAGAGGTTAAGTTGAAACGCTTTATAATTGCATAGGCAAGAGCATAATCAGGATTTAGGTAGCCTTTATGTTTGATGGAATTTAAAGATATCATAAAAATATATTTATAATTTGTATATAAATAGTCGCTGCTTATGTTCTGAATTCCGAGAAGTTGAAAAAATTTACCTTCCTTGCATATATCTTAGATCGATCGAGGGGGGAGGTGCAAATAAACTTACGATGCACTGGCAATCCAGTATTTTGCTGGATTATCAAGGAATCGCTGATAATAATATTCTTATACTGAAAGATTGTGGCATGATCCTGGGCCTTGACTGCATCAAGTAAAGAAAGCACTTCTATATTGGATTTATTTAGTTAATGCCGTATTTTCCTATATTTCTAGATATTTGTAGTATTCCTGGCAAGTACCAGGTACCGGATGCCAGAAGCCGGAAATCATGTTTTCCTCTATCGATAGAGGGGGGAGGGGGGAGGTAGCCCTCAATACAGTGGATGATATCATAATAATGCCCTAAATCACAGAGGTGCCAGCTATATTTATAATCAATTATGCGGCATATACTACATAAAAACAGGTCGAATATACAAAGTCAAATATCCATTAAACGTTATATAGCTCTGCCTCTCTATAAGAAGTTATGAGAATAGATATGGATATTCCGGAAGGATTGATGGATAAAATAGATAAAACCAGGAAAGGATATTACAACACAAGAGAGGATTATATCCGGCAAAAAATCAGGGATGGCTTAAAAGCAGATGAGGAGCTAAACGCCTATAGGGAAAAGTATAGGCATATTCCCTATAATGAAGATAAGGCCAGGGAAAAGATAACCATAGATCCGGGAGATATGAAGACCACTGTAACAATACCGGCAGGATTGAGGACATACCTGGAGAAGTACAAGAAGGATAATGAGACCTATGGTGAAGAACTGGTGAGGCTTTTAAATGAAGACTAATTTAATTTTCGGGATTGTGTTTTTAGTTCCAGGGTTATACTTTTTCTTGGTGGATAAGGCATATAACTTCCTGGGCCTTGTGCTTGTGATCCTGGGTATAGTAGAAATGATCCTGGCACTGGACAGGAAGATAGAACGGAGGGCGAGAAAGTGAAGGATGAGAATGTACAGGGGAAAAAGAAGATCCGTAAAATAGACAAGATTACAATCATTATTGAAAGCCCTAAGAAGATTAAGAGAAATAAGAAATAATTTTGAAATTTTGAAATGGGTATGGCACAAGAGAGAGAGGTAATAGGGGATCGGCTTTTTTGGAAAGGCTCCATCTAACTTATCAGTTAGAATATGTCAATGGTCAGTCATGGAACAGGGCAAAAGAGTGCCAGGAGATAAGATCTGATATCAGATTAATATCAGATATATGGAAACATTGAAAAATCAACGATGAAATCATGAAAATCTGATATAGTGATGATGATTTTCTATTATTATATAAATAAAAATAAAACATGGTCCAGGATTGTGGCCTTAACTTCCAGGATCGGATATATGTTTTAGATATCCGGAGTTGGCTACATAAGAAAATAAATGGTTATGAACCAAATATGGATAAATTTATGTTGAAGAATTTTCGTACATATTATATAATTATGAGAGAACCGGAAAATAGATAAAATTTTAAAATTGGTACATGAACCTTTACCTTTTACAAAGGGACCACCCAGTGACCAGATAGAAAATGAGTAAAATACATGATAGACAGACAAAGTGGTTACGGTCACTCATGTTTCATGTGTAATATTAATTAAGAATTAAGAACTAGGTGTTACATTTTGATAAATTTCTTAAATCTCATATAGATATAGTATTTTACTATATTGGCATTAAAATTTTATGTGTTCCACCTGAAAATTAGTATTTTTCTATGCATGTATTCAATTGTAAAAAACTATGAAACAATTAAAAACATAGTTTTTTTAAAGGTTAATCATTCAAATTTTAAGTGTTCCATCTTAACCTCGATTTCCTTATATATAATTATAAAGGCAATGTAAAACTATTTTCCCCAATGCTCATAAAAATTTGAGAAACATATAACTATAAGAGTATAAAAAATATTAATACAGAAATCATATGGATGAATATGATAGATAGCATTAAAGTTCGTTCTCCATATACAAGAAATATAAAAAGGTACTTAAACAAAGATTTTGGATCTGATGATGTTTATATGAACAATATAAAACTAGATGAATATATTAAATTTGGAAAATATGATAAACATGACGTTTTTGCCCTTATTAGAAATAGTGAAATAAGTGCCATTATGGCAGTTAAAATATCTACATTTAATGAAGTGGTAAACTCATGCAGTGTTGTAATTAATACATATTGCAGGAGGTACGAAAATGAAAAATGTTTATTTATAGAATATTTTAATAGAAATTCGAAAATTAGTCAAAACAAAAATAAGGGCGATGGAGTAATAATGATGGATATGTTAAAAAATCAGTGCAGAAAAATGAATATTAACATAATTTGTTTAGAAGCTGATGGAGTAAATCCAGACAAATTGGCACAAAATTATTACATGAAGATAGGCTTTATTCCATGTTCTGAGAAATATAATGTAAATGATTGGACAGGAGAGCTTATTTTTATGGTATGTGACCTTAGGGAGCTATAAATCATGATTATTATTAAAAATTTAGTTTAAACCTTGTTTTTTATTTCATTATTATTTATTTCCTTTACCGAACGATGAAATAAAGATGGGTCAACTGCTGTTGGATTTATATTTTCCTCAAGCTCGGAATATTTTTTTGCCTTATTGATAAATTTATGGAAATCTGAAGAGTCCCTTAGAAAATTTTCTATGGCCCTGGATACACTAATATTTTTTTCTTCTGCAGATATTAATATAGCGCTGTGCAGCTCAGGGGTTATGCTTATTGTAATTCTATCATTCATTTTTCATCAGTATGATTATAGTAATACTCATATTAAATCTTTTTGATAGATTTTCTTATGTATATATTTTAAAAAATTTATAATTTTAACAATTTGCGTTGTTTTTATAAAATAAAAGCAACATTTATTGCTTTACAAAAGGAACGGAATTGTTAAGGTATATCCATAACAGGCACAGGACATAGTCACGGTCAGCTATGTTTTTCATGTATAATATTAGTTAATTAGGAATAAAAGGTGGTTATTATTAAATTATATAAAAAACGACATTTGGCGAACGTGCTGGAAAAGACTTGTTTTACCATCTTGTAATTAAACATAAGATAATTTGCGAATAACCTGATACCACATAAATAATTAAATATTCGCAGTTTATGGCTATTGAAAAATAAGCTTTTTCATTGAATTTGCGAATAACCTTTTCTTTATTGTTTAGTTCATTTTTTCAAAATGATAAAAAATACGTTAAATAACGTATATGCTAAAAATATTTTTAATATAAACAATAGAGGAAAATAGATTTTCGCAAATATCCTTTTTTTCATTGAAATTTCAGGGTCCAGAGGTGCGAAAAACCTAATTTTTTAGATTTTCGCAGACGTTCGCAATTCACAAGATAAAGATTACTTTTTTCAGTAGAGAACCTGCATTTTCAATAAAAAATAAAAATTCAATTATTTTTATATTATAAAAATCAAAATCTTAAATCGCTTGGAAACCTAATAAAATATTCTTTATAGCTTAGAATATTATAAGATGATTTTTATATTTATAAACGAGATTTGTTAGCAGTTTCAGTCCCGGCCAGTCCCGCCTTTTTAATTTTACTAGGGACTGATACTGAGCTAAGGGAATACAGGCTCCAGCTCTTACCAGTCCCGGATGCCTCCTTGGTTCCAAAACACTTCAAAAAAGTAAATAAAAAGAAAGAATAAGAGCGATCGGGACTGATTCAGGTTCCAGCCTTTAAAATACAGGTTCATCATCAGTCCCTACCCTTTTTATGAACCCGGGACTGAAAGTTAATAATAGAAAGTGTTGACTATTTACAATTTGATAAAAACAATGTTTGAAGAGAATATATTGTAATAGTCATTAATTTGTAAGATTTTTTAAATTATCAGTTTCCTGATCAAGTAAAAATCTAAATTCTTTAAAGTTTTTCTTTATCATTTCGTAAAGCTCACCACTCGGGGTTATTTTCTCTCCGTTAACATTATAAATTTTGGTTACCAGAATAGGATATAAACTAGATGGGCCGGGGAGTTCGTGTGGAATATAATTTATCAAAGCAAACATGTGGAGAAGTTCAAACAACGGAATTAACCATTCATTGATTCGTTCAATCTCTATTAACGGCACTATCACATCTTTTTTAGTATAAGGTGCAATATCCTGTTCACTTATAGAAGCTAGATTTTTAATTACTTTTGCATATACCTCTTCTACTGGAATGAACGGACCAGCTTTCTTTATGGAGATAATAAACTCGTTTAAATCGTTTATTTTTTTGATCCTGGATATAATAATATTAAAAGTATCATTTTCAAATTTTGTATTTTTATTTGGTATACTTTCATTATAGAGGATAAAATTTTTAAAATTTTCATTAGAAATTTTACCTTTTAAATATGATAGATATATGGTAGATACCATAGAAACAAGAGAATTTCTTATCAAAAATCTAGTTAATTCGTTTGTATCCGAAATTACAACGCCTATAATTTTTTTGAGCAATATACTTTTGTTTTTTTCCCTGGACTTTTCTGACAATTCTTCAAGCATCGAAAATACTCTTGGCAAAATTCTAAAGGTTTTAGCAATTAAAAATCCAGTGGCGTAGTGTTCTAAGCTTTCGCTTATGTTCGCAGGTAACTGGGATAGAACATTCAAAGTATTCCTATCTGAGATCAAAGACATTCGACCGAACAGAGATTCATCATCGTATACTCTTTTAATGCAGTATGAAATGATATCATTTTCATCATATTCAAAATGATTGAGATTATGAATATTAGAATAATAGCTCCAATTTTTAATACCATCCAATTGACCTGTGCTTAGCCTAACTGATATTGTCCTTTTTGTCCCCATCATATACAATGTATCTTTTTGTCATATATAATTCATTCCATATTATGATTTTTACAATTAAAATCTATGATGTAAAAATTTATATATAGTTATGTCTTTATGTTAATTATGAATAAAGACAATATGTCATTATTAATGACAAAGAAAGAATATGTCCAAGTGAAATTGACTAAACAGGAAATGCAGGAATTAACACGTCTAGCTAATTTTAGAGGTCTGTCTAGGAGTGCATGGATCCGTATGAAAATTCATGAAGGTGATAAAAAATGAGGACTGAAAAACAGCAACTTCCAAGGTTGTTTCAGCTGTGGCAACAAATTGTCGATGGTGAAGAAAACAAAAAACAAAAGGAGGAAGGGAGGAAATGAAAGCACTGCACACACCCCTAACTTTTGTATTTTTTATATTGCCATGTATGCTTATAAGGTTTTCCATTCGAGGTATTAAGAAATGAATGATGTGGATGATAAAAATGCATACAACAAAATCTTGGAAAACCAGGATGTGTGGTTTAGCAATTATTACAAGGACTATCATTATCTCCATGACTATGATATCTTTAGAGGACTGGATGAATATAAGGCCCTGATAAAGACAACTGAGGACGCAATAAAAAATCACGCCCTTCCTTTAGATCTAATTCAACCATACCTGGAGGGAAGTTCCGCCTGGGAAATTCTTAGTGAAAACCAGAAAAACGAAATTCTGGACAGATTTAGAAATAATACCTATTTTAGTATTGAAAGCTTGCTTCATCCTGAAAGATGGTGGATTATAGGAACAAGGGGGAAACCTGAATTTTACTTTGATGAATGCGGAAATGACATATCCTCAGTATTCCACGATAGTATCATAACCGAATATGGTTCAGGCATTATCCATATTTTTAACAGGGACAGGTATCTTCAGGATGCGGAGCCTTTCATTCAATCCTTAATACAGCATTCAGTTCCTATCACTTTCATCCAGATCAATAGGGCAGTGCAGTATATTAAAAATAAAACTCGAATTGTGGACCCGGATCTCCTAGATAAAACCATGGAGGAGATAAGGCCGCTTCCTGGTAACTTAATTCCTCTTCAACAGGGATTATTAAATCTTGAGACACGCGAGATATTGCCCCATAGCCCTGCTTACTACTATATCTCAATATTTTCCAGGACTTACATACCTGGTGGAAAATCAACAAAATTCCATGACTTCCTGGAAATAATCTTTAAGGATGACCTGGAGAAGGAGACCAAAATTACGCAGATTTTTGAAATAATAGCATGGTCCATATCTCCGGATTATGTCCCACACGGTGCAGCTTTCCTTATAGGTTCAGGTGGCGAAGGTAAGTCTATCATCATCTCAATCATAGAAGCTCTTCTGGGTCCGGGTAACACTTCTTCCATATCAATACAGGAGCTTGAATCGGACAAATTCAAAAGGGCTGAGCTCTATGGAAAGCATGCAAATATAGTTAACGAGGCCGGCGGGATAATTCGCAGTGAATGGTTCAAGAAAACATCGGATCAATCTACCATAACAGCTGACAGGAAGAACGGAGGCAACTTCAAATTTAAAAATCATGCAAAATGGATTATGGCCACGAACAAGCTTCCAGAGGTGGATAATGAACTCAGAGCGTTCTACCGTAGAGTAGCAGTCATGATCAATTTTGACAACTACCTGGAGGATAATCTCTCCCCAGAGGAAATCAGTGAGTATGTCAATTCTTTGCTACTGCCCAAGGAACTTGACCTTATATTCAGTGAAACTCTTGACAAATATTATAATGATTTTTCCAAAAGAAAGAAATTCACAGCCCAGCCATCTATAGAGGATGCAGAAGCCGAATATAACAGAAGATCGAATCCAAATCTGGCGTACCTACAGGAATTATCTGACAAAGGCCTTATTTTTACGGATCCAGAGGAGCTATCTACATTCATAACAGAGAATTCAATAGATCAGGAACTGGTATATAAGGAAGACAAAAAAACCGGAACCAGGCATTTTGTCAGCATTAAAAAATACATTGAAAAGGATGCAAAACAGTGGGCCAGGGAACGCAAATTACAGCCGGATCTCATTGATACTTTAAAGCTGGGCAAGGCTCTTGCAAAGCTGGATTATCCGGATATTACAACAGAAAAACGCATAGAATCTACCAAACTTAAAGCTTGGCTTGATGTCTTTATCGTTCCTTACAACCTTATAGTTTTTAGATCTCCTAAAACCAATGATGGCCAGAACACACTTGATAATAATGTGAAAGCCCAGGAGGAAAATAAAACCATTAACCCAAGCAATTCAGATATTAATAGCCTTCCGGATGGTCAAGTAAAAGAACCCGTAATCGAAGAACAGGAATATAGCAATATGGAAACTGAACCCCTGTATTATCGATTGAACAAGGATTTTAACAAATTCGATGGCGCATTTTTCTACAGCGGTCACATTATCGTTGATTCAGTAAGAAAAATAATGGTTCACGGGACTTCTAATGTAGCCTATGCCCTGTATAAGCTCAGAATACCGAAGCATGCCACGGACAGCGATTATCCTAAGGGGTGGCTAAGTTTTACGACAAGCACAGAACCACTGGATGAGAAGGCGTACAATGCCCTTTCTAAAGGTGGTTCATCATGAATTACATATCTATTTTTTACACGGGCCCTGAACTTACTCTTGCAGGGTATTACGGTGATTATATGCTTATTCCAGGGAAGGTAACAGTAGAATCCTGGATGGCTGATATTTTAATCAATCACGGTTATGGTTTATCCATAAAGCCAGGAGATGAAAGCTATGAAAGAAGAAATAAGAAACAGAATAGGAAAGTTAATGCAGGCCATAAAGAGAATGTTCAAAAAAGAGGTGAGCTGAGATGCAGGCAGCAGGACTGAACACAATAGTGCTGGGTGCTGCATACGATAGCACCAAGGATAACAAGCCGTACCTTATCATAGTGTCCAGGGAGACATATAAGCCATACTGTGTAAGGTGCAAATCCCAGGATTGCATCCACGTAAGTTATCTGATGTCCATTGAAGGGCAGTATGACCGTTACCTGGACGCCATAGATCGTCTATGCCCTGAATGCAAGTATTACAATTCCGATCCTAACGCCATATATTGCATAAAATGCGGATCCAAGCTCAGAGAGGTGGATTAAGTGGATCGTGAAGCAATAAGGGTACAGCAGCCGGATGGTTCCTTTAAAATCATATTCAGGGAGAAATCAAAGGAGCAGCAATCAGGGCCCGTGGCAGCTGCAAGGCACGAACCTAAGGAAACCAAGGATCAGGAAAAGCATGCCAAACAGAAAAAGGTACAGGATCCCAGGTACTACAATCCAATACATCCTGAACACGTGGACATATTCGGCAAAGATCTTCTGAACAGGGATCTTGCCTTTTCCCTTAATTCCGGTGAATCCATAAAAGGCAAAATGACAGGATATGCACAGTATGAGATTTTAATAGAATTTGATGGAAAGAAGGTTATCCTGATGAAACAGGCAATAGCCAAAGTAGAGGTGTTATGAAATGAATGATAAAGAACAGTATGAGAAAAGGAAGGAATGCAGGTACTTTAACGATTGCAGTGCGCAGTTCTGCCCGCTGGCAATGAACGAGAATGCCAAATGGCTCCCTGATGACGAGATATGCAGGAGATCTGACTTCAGCAGCAATCTCATTATCCAGAACCAGAGAAAGATAAGGAAAAAATCAGGAGACCCCTGGAGGTATTTCACTTATAAAATGCTTGACCGTGAATTTGTAATCGGGAAGAAAACAGATGGAATCGACGCAGATATCCCGGAAGCAATAGCAACCAGGGAAGGTGCAGCTAAGCTATACAGGGAGAGAGAGGAAGAATGGTTCAGGAAGCATCCAGTAAAATCTGATAAGGTAAAAGATCAGAGGGTAAAGAATGGCAGGCCTTTATTCAGGGCCCGCCAGGCATCTATATTAACATGGGGTGAAAAGGAATGAATATTTTTGATTTTATCATAGGTTTTTACTGTATAATTGCCTTAAGGGGTAGAATTATACCTGATAAGAAGTTCATATCTTATTTTCCCTTAAAAAATGCAAAAAACACACCTAAAAGTATCAATAAAAGGCTAAAAAAAGTAATGCCATTCCGTGAGAAAAATGCCATCGTAATTTATGGCTCACATTTTGATGAGGTGCAATAAGATGAATTCGTATGAAGAACATGAAAAGAAAAGCAAGTGCAGGCATTTTTATTATTGCGAGGCGCAGTTCTGCCCTATGGCCATGGTGGAGAACACTCTATGGTATCCTGATGAGGCCGTATGCGATCTTCCAGAATACAGCAATAATACAATAGTCAAGAACCAGAAGAGCATAAAGAAAAAACATCCGGATCCTGACCTCTATTTCAGTTACAGGATGCTTAACAGGAAATTCGTAATAGGGAAAGGAATAAAGGGGGTGGATCCTGATCTTCCAGGAAACATAACAAGCAGGGCGGACACAGATAAAATATACAGGGAGAGGGAAGATGATTGGATAGCACCTCATCCAGTAATAACAGATAAAAGAAGAGAGCAGATGGCAGAACGGGCAAGGTTAATGAATAAAGCCCTAGAAAGATCCCAGATAGCAGGTGGTGAAAAGGAATGAATATTTTTGATTTTATCATAGGTTTTAATAGTACAACTTACCCGGGGGATAGAATTATACCTGATAAGAAGTTCATATCTTATTTTCCCTTAAAAAATGCAAAAAACACACCTAAAAGTATCAATAAAAGGCTAAATATTTTATCGCCTAATAGCACGATTTTAGATAGCTCTAAGGATACATTCCCGTTCAACATCCCTTTCCATCCAGGAGAAGGGCCCGAGATTATTTATCCGGATGGCCCAGTGGAACCGGAAGATCCGGAAGAAGATCCAGGAGATGAGCCGGATGATTACTAACGGGAAAATGTATCTTACTCTTCCGGAAGACTGGAAGAAAATAATAAGGATCCTTAAAGATGGTCCACTATCCCAGGATGAAATAATTGAGAGATCCGGAATAGAGCCTAAAAAGGCCATATCGATTATAAGGACCATGACAGCACTATCGATGATAGAGATAGGCCCAGGGAATGAAATAAGATTGAGGGATAAGAAATGATGCAGGCAACCTTGGAGGATTTCAGGCCGCAGAAAAAGATAGTCAGGGAATTCGATTACCTTATCCATGAATACATTAAGGCCTATGGCACCGATGACTATGACAAATACGATTTATATGACTTTACCTGGAAGTGCGGTGGAAGAATGAGAATAAAGAATATGCCCAGGAATGCATTCTTTTCATCATATAAGATTTACCAGAGATCTAAAAAATAGAATCATATATTTTCATTAAATTATAAGTTAGTAATTATATAATGTTATTTTTATATTACAAAAACAGGATCGGGAGTATATAAATAGAGGTAAGATATCCTTATCTATGCATTACAGGGAGTTTAACATTTATAAATGCGCCCGCGCCGGGATTTGAACCCGAATCTAAGGCTCCGCAGGCCTTCAGGATATCCAAATTACCCCACACGGGCTCATTAGTATGGCTTATACATATTTTAACTTTATAATTTTCTGGAAACTGACCAAGAATTATATATAATAATTTTATTATACATTGTGGATGATAACGCAATAAAGCTCAAAATGTTTGTGAAGCACCTAACAAGAATAAGAACTTTATATGCAGGTACCATTTCATTTTCAACTAGTTTTTGGATTCTGATAGCAGATCACTTTGCCATATATTACGGAATTATCTTCTTTATCTTTATTTTTCCGGTTATGCTATTAAGAGAATATTCAATATCTCGAGCGGTTGGCTCATACTATGGGACTAGTGCAAATTTTTTTGAATCGTTAAAATCCCATAGTTATATTTATAAAGCACTTATTTTATCTATTGCAATATCTTTCTTCAGGGTTTTTATTTTTACTTATTATACTGTTCACAGGGCTTTGATTTTTGTGCATTATTATTATATAGTTATCATTTTGAACATTCTCCTACTATGTCTGATACTTATATATAGGAAAATTAGTCATAACAGAAATATGTTCAATAAAAACACGTATAATTTAGACGGAGTATACTCAGAAATTTTGGATGAACTTCAAAATAAGTTCGGAATAAAGGGTGTTAATTTAAAAATTTTAAAACGTAATACCTACAAAATTTTCAATGCATTTACTGTGACAGTAAATAAAAATTTATCCTTTATGGTGTTTACCCGTGATTTTTCTGAATATCTCAATAAAGAAGAGATAGCCGGCATTATGGCCCATGAAATGGCCCATATAAAGAACAGGGATTCTTACAGGTTTTTTATTGTTTATTCTTTACTCTTATTTGCTATTATGAATATACTTTTAATACCGTATATATTCAATAAGTCATATTTGTTACTTTCACTATTTATTGATATCCTTGTGGTGATAATATTTGCTACCCGGATACCTTTATTGTTATACAGGAGGCACAGGGAAATTAAAGCAGATATAACAGCAGCGAAATACGGATTTGGTTTCGTACTGATAAAGGGAATAGAAACCCTCGACAGAATGAACGGATATCCAGCAAAAAAGGTAAAAGGCATTCTGGCAACACACTATTCTTTCGAGGACAGGAGGAAAAAAATAGAAGAATATACTGGAGATTTTGGCTGCACTGCAAATGAAATCAATCTGCCCTGAATTTAGGCAAAATAATGTCAATAAGTGACGGATTCCCAATAACAGCAGATGAAACAGCCTTCTGGAATGCAGACCTAAGTTCTGGCACATCATTAACGGTGTATGATTCAATGCTGAATCCCCTGGCTATTGTCGCAAAATCAATTCTGGGATTGTCAATATCTATAAATTCCGTATCCTTTGAATTTTTAATATACTTTTCTGTAGTGTTTTCAAAATAAGGCCATTCTATAGCCCATGATCCGTTGTTTAGAATAATATATATAACTCCAAGGCCATAGTGTTTAACGCTCCACAGCGCGGAGGTAACATTGCCGAATATGGCGTCACCATCACCTGTTATGCAAACTACAGGTTTATAATTTCTTATTCCTGAAAGGTAATTTTCCTCGTTTCTTGCCAGGAATGCACCATATGCCATGCCCACAGGAGACCCCAAATGTCCGCTGGGGTTGCTGAAGAATGTTCCAGGCTTGTCCAGATTTATCTGCTGGTTCAATCCATTGTAGTATTTGATGCTACCATTAACAAGGGTCATCCCTTCTTTCCATTCCTCATTGAGGACATATCCTATTGAGTTATCGGTAAGTATATTTTTTTCCATATCCTTAGTGGCCACATTTTCAATATTTTTCATTAATTCTTCATGTTTTTCTATAACGGAAGCCCTGCGGTTTTCGATTACTTCCTTTTCATTGGCTGCTATTTCAGTTTTTTTCATTATTAATTCCAGAGTTGGTCCCAGGTCACATTCTATATCAATGGAGTTGAACAGATTGGAAGAGCCATAGTCACCACCGCTATATATATCCCTGCGCCTCACGAACTCGGTGGAAAAATCTATAATATCTTTATCTACAGGAAATGCATTTCCAGGTAGTATACCGAATTCGAAAAGAAGCAGAAGATCATCATTCTTTGTATCCGGTACATACATTCTTGGAACAAAGCCGAGATGCATTCTGTTTTGTAGTGGGAAACTCATAAAATAACGACGTTCCTTGACACCTATTCCAAACTTATCAGCAAATTTAGTCATGGTATCTACATAATCCATATTTCTCCCTGCATGGGATACAAAAATTTCAGGATTATCTGAATTTAGTATCTTATCGCCTATTATTTTTACAGTATCAATATCCGGCAATCTTCGATTATAATAAAATTTCTTTGTCCTGATTGCCATGCCATCATAGGGTTTTTGCATGAGATCATGGCGCAATGTCAGAAATGATATACCCTTTGGTTCAAGCTGTGTTATGAAAAAAGCTTTTGAAAGGTCTTCCTCCATCATCTCTTCTGACTGAGAATTATTTGACCATTTTACCCATGGCTCTATAATATCAAGATGTTTAGATGAATAGTGACTCGTTGGATCATTTAGAAGATGTGTTCCAGGGATATCTCTTGATGCCAGTACCAGAAGGGGTGCCATGTTGAGGTATGATGAATACAGTGCACCAATGGAATTCTGTGTACCTACTATTCTGTCAACCAGTGCTATTCCAGTTCTGTTCTTTGCCAGAGCGTACCCTTCTGCAGAGCTTATAGCCGTAAACTCATGCAATGCCTGTATCCATTTAATTCCCTTTTCAACTGATATTGCATCCTGAATTTCAGCCATTCCAGCTCCAGTTGTGCCAAAAATAAAATTATTCCCATATAATTTCAAGGACTTTATTAAAACCTGCGCCAGTGTTTTAATTTCATAATTTTCATCCATATAAACTAATTATGTTTACTGATTTAAAACTTTGTGGAATACATTCAATTTTTTGCATTCAAAAAGGATAGCATGCTTCTAAATATCAACTATAAACGTTGTGCAAGGGACGGGATTTGAACCCGCGAACTCCTTCGAGATAGAATCTTAAGTCCTACACCTTTGGCCAAGCTTAGTTACCCTTGCATACCCGTTAATATGTTATTTATTAATAAGTTTTTTTGAGACCTAGCGATAGTATAATATTTATAAGATATATCACTAAGATATTATGGTTGAAGAAAATAATAATGCTGTCATGGGGTTTAAGCTAGATGAAGAGCCTAAGTGGATAAGGGTATCACTGGATGATGGAACTGTTTTAGAGATCAAAACAGAGATAATGTCAATAATGAAGGTGGGAAATGATCCTAATACTGGACTCCCACAATACAGTATAAACGCTGCACCCATGATAAGAATGATGAAAGTCCCAAAAGAATCAATTAAGAGAAAAGTGGATTCAGATAAGGGTTTGTACAGATAGGAAAATATTCGTAAGAATAGATTTAAATTATCCACTGAAATAGAGTAAAATGGATGAGATGGATTTAAAGATTTTAGATTTATTAAGAGAAAATTCCAGAGAAAAAAATATGGAAATAGCAAGGAAGCTGAATGTTTCTGAGGGAACCATAAGGAAGCGCATATCTAATATGGTAAATTCAGGGATAATCCAAAAATTTACTTTAGAAACCGCCATTTCCATTGAGGGTATAGTTTTGATAAAACTCGATTCAAGAAGGGCATCTGCTACAATTAAATTACTGAAAAGTGTTTACAGGGACGTTTATGAATTTTCAGGTAGGATAGACGTAGCCGTAAGAATAATTAAAAGTACAATAGATGAATTAAATATGGAAGTGGATAAAATCAGGGATTTGAGCGGTGTGTTGAATACAGATACAATGGTAAGACTTAAATGAAATTTAACGATATTATTATATATTCTGAATAAATGTAGAATTGGGTAATTTACATGTCTGAAGAAAACATAATCTTTGTGGGAAGAAAACCAACTATGAACTATGTACTGGCTATTGTGACTCAGTTTAATAACTCTGATATAAACAGAATAGTGATAAAAGCAAGAGGAAAAGCCATAAGCAAGGCAGTTGATATTGCAGAAATTACCAAGCATAAATTTATCCAGACAGCAACATACGAAAGCATCAAGCTTGATACAGAAACGCTAGAGGGAGAAAATGGTCCTTCAAACGTTTCATCCATAGAAATAATACTTACAAAATAAATTTTTATAATGTATAAAAAAAATTTCTACAAAACCTTAAATCATAATTTTCCATACATAAATATCACTTGGTGTTTCGATGAAAAATTTCTATGAATGGCAGTATGGTCTCAGGGATAAGATTAATGAGGTAAATTCACGACTTCTTGAATCTATAAAAACTGACCAGAATTATCTGTTCGATATGGCAAAATACACGATAGACGCTGGCGGTAAAAGATTCCGACCCCTGCTAACAATACTCTCATATGAAATATCCTGCTATGAGCCATACGATAAAATTCTGGACCTTGCTGCAGGTTACGAATTAATACATACTGCTAGTCTCATACATGACGACATAATAGACAAATCAAAATATAGACGTGGTCGTGAAACGCTGTATTCCCGGGATGGTGTTGACAATGCCATAGTAGTTGGAGACTATCTTTTTGCAAAGGCATATGAACTCGGTTCCAGATACGGTACTGAGGTTTCAAAGGTAATGGCTGATGGATCTTCACATCTTGCGGAAGGTCAGATTATAGAGGCATTGAACATAGGGAATCTTTTACTTGATATTGAAACATATAACAATATAATAAAAAATAAGACAGCGTATTTTTTCTCGGCATGTGCAGAAGGCGCAACCATAGCCGGCAGAGCGGATACAACAGTTAGAAAGAAGTTAAGTGATTTCGCCTTTAACATGGGCATGGCATTCCAGATTACAGATGATATACTTGATATAGTTGGCAATGAAAAGGAAATGGGAAAACCGACAATGGTGGACTTAAACCATGATGTTATAACACTTCCCATAATACATGCCTTATCCCATGCAAATTCAGCGGATATGAAAATACTGGTGAGTATATTGAAGGGCCAATATAAAGAAACCGATTATAAAACCAAATTCAGGGATTTACTTTTTAAATCAGGGTCTCTGGAATATGCTTTTAAGATAGCAAAGGACTATATTCTCAGATCAGTAGAAAATTTGAACGGTATAGGCAGATCCGAGGATCTGGGTCTATTAATGGACCTGGCACTTATTGTGGTGGATAGAATTAATGAATCAGGAGTGATATAATGACAAGGGTATTATTGTATACAGGAAAAGGTGGAGTTGGCAAGACAAGTGTAGCAGCATCTACAGCGTCAATGCTGGCAAAAAACAACAGGAAAACTATAGTGATGTCAACGGATCCTGCTCATAGCCTCAGTGATTCTCTAAATACAGAAATTAAATCTGAAGCTACAAAGATTTCAGAGAATCTATACGCTCAGGAAATAAATATAAACGATGCAATAGAATCACACTGGAAGGATCTCAGGGAGTACCTGACAGCCCTATTCCAGTATCAGGGCCTGGATCCTATTTCAGCAGACGAAATAGCTATACTTCCAGGTTTTGAGGAAGCCACATATTTGCTGTACATAAATGATTATATAAAGAACAATGAATACGATGTAATTGTTGTGGACAGTGCCCCGACAGGAGAGGCATTGAGGATGCTTTCATTTCCCGAGGTTATGCGCTGGTACATGGAAAAGGTATTTCCCATAAGCAGGACTGCTGCCAAAATAGCCAGACCCATAATGCGGCCTTTCACTGGTATACCCATGCCTAATGACAAGGTATTCAAGAGTGCAGAAACACTTTACGATGACCTGGGCGAAATACATAAAATTCTGGAAGATCCGGATATCACTTCCATAAGGCTTGTAACCAACGCAGATCAGATGTCCTTCAATGAAACCAAGCGTGCGTTTACGTATTTGCTTCTCTATGGATATCCTGTGGATGCAATAATAGCAAATAAAATATATCCGGAAAATACTGGCGATTTTTTCACCAACTGGAGGGAAACACAGGCACAAATAATTGGAGAACTTGACGCCTCATTTCCAGAAATAAAGGTTTTTAAAAGTTATCTGCAAAATTATGAACTCATGGGCCATGAGAAGGTGCTCAAATTTGCCCATGACCTTTACGGTTCCGAGGACCCATATTCCGTCTTTTATAAGGGAAAACCCATAGAATTCACAAGAGAGAATGGAAAAACCACGGTCAAAATGAAGCTTCCATTTGCAGATAAAGAAAATCTGAATCTGTTTAATAGAGCCGGTGAACTTATTGTTGAGGTCAAAAACTGGAAACGCATACTTTATCTTCCCCAGACCATGGCCAATATGCAACCTACAGGGGCAGAACTCAAGAACGGTTATCTATATATAACATTAAGTTAATTACTGTATATGGATAAAAAAACAGTAATACAGATAAATATCGAGGTACCGCATATTGTGGGAACTGCTCTTCTGGAAGGAAAAAAGTTTTTTGATGGGGGACTTGAGCTTTTAAGGTTCGGTTCACGGATGCTTAATAATAATGTATCATCTGCAGAACCTGTAAAAAAATTAAAGAAAATAGATATAAAATAGGTATGTCAATCCTTATTTTCTGTTTATTTCAAGTTTATTGAGAGTTTTTTGTATTTCTTCATCAACGTTTATTTTTGCGATTTCTGGATTTTTTGCTATCATGGCAACCCTGCTCTCAAATCTATCGGCATATTCAACATATCCAAGTCTTCTGGCGAGTTCACCGGAGAATTCCATGATTTCATCATGCGTAGGCATATTTTCATATGATAATCTCCCTGCTGACTGACCTACATGGACATATCCCTTTGATTCTATGAAATCCGGGTCGGCGCGCCTATCCAGGGCTTCATACTCATCATAATACGGAAAATTAATATTTTTTACCATAGTATGCCTTATTACCGTTCTTGTATCCAAGGAAGGCAGCAGATCAATTGTTTTATTGAAGTTTTCCCACGCATTTCCTAAGGCAGGATGTAATACATCATTGAAAACTTCTTTATTAGGGCCTGCAACTGTCACATATAACTGAGTAGGCAACGGATTTAAATTTTCAAGAACCTTAGGCATGGTTCCATTTGTTACAACAAATGTTGTTATTCCTCTTCTGGTAGCCGCTTCTATTAGCTCGCCAAGCCTGGTATAAAGCGTTGGCTCACCAGTCAGGGATATAGCCATATGTCTCGGATGCGATGCCTCCTCAAATAATTCTTTTTTTACCTTGGGATTTCCCTTGAAGCCAGATATGAGTTTGAGATGAGCTTTGATACTCTCTTCCAGTATGAATTCTGGGTCATCCTCCTCATTTATGTGCATTGAATCGAATCCCTGGAATCTCCAGCAAAAATCGCAGTTCTCAGAGCACGAATTCAGTGCGGGGGTCATCTGTACGCACTGATGTGATTTTATTCCATAAAATGTGTTTTTATAACATGGGGCCTTGCCAAGTAATTCACTTTTCGTCCAGTGGCAAACCTTTACAGCCGAATGGCTCCCAACCAGCCCGTAATGCTGTTTTTTGTAGACGGCCTCATAATTGTTGATCATTATTTACCAATTTAATAAGAATATTTAACATTTGCTAGAAAAGTTACCGATGTAATTTCAGGTTTGCACCACATTTTTATAAGTTGGCAATATTATTAATTATGGCAAAACTCGATAATAAAATAGTATTGATTACAGGATCTTCAAGAGGTCTTGGTAGTGCAATAGCAAGGAAATTTACAGAGGAGGGTGCAAAGATAGCTATAAATTACAATAGAGACAGGGAATCTGCAGAAAAATTGAAAAAGGAACTTCCGGGTTCAGAGATTTTTCAGGCCGATGTATCAGATCATGCTTTAGTTAAACGCATGATAAAAGATATACATGGCAAAATGGGCACCATAGATATTCTGGTAAACAATGCAGGTATACTCAGCTCATTTTCCTGGGACGAGTTTGACGATGAAAAGGTAAGGAAAATATTTGATATAAATCTCATGGGACCTATATACACTGTGAAAGAATGTGTGGATGATCTCAAGAAAAATCACGGCATTATAATAAATATGGCATCAAATGCCGGTGTAGGCACAGCTGCTAAGGGAACTACCATGTATTCTATGACTAAGGCGGCAATTGCTATGCTGACCAAGAGGCTCGCATTTGATTTGATGGAATGGCATGTTCGAGTAAATGCCATTGCACCTGGATGGATCGAATCAGATATGACCATAGGTGGGAAGAGCGCTGAAGAAGCAGAGAAACTCAGGCAGTCATTCAGATCGAGAACTGAACTTAATATGACAGGTAAACCCAAAAATATAGCAGATGCGGCTTTATTCCTTGCGAGCAATGAATCAGAATATATGGATGGGCAGGTACTTGTTGTGGACGGAGGAAGAATTGATAATCTAACACATAGCCTGTAGTTAGACCATATATCCAAGTATAAATCCCAGTGACGGTGATAATATCCATGTCAGAACAATAATGAAAAATGGCTTCATGTAAATAGCCTTGTATTTATAGGAAATGCCAACGCCGAAAACACTGGATGTCAGTGTTTGGGTATTTGAAAGCGGTACAGCAAATAGTGTAGCAATTTCAACAAGTAAGGATGACACAACCAGTGAAACGAGGGCATTGGAATACCTCATAGAGTACATTTCTTCTCCCACCCTTTTTATCACGCCGCTGCTGAAGAATAAGGATCCTGCAAATATGGCAAAAGTCATAATTAAAATAGTTGTAACATTAAAACCTTCCACATTTGCTATGAATCCAAGTGTATTCGCCCCTAGGGTAAAGGCTGTTAAAAACGATGAAACAATTATTAAGAATTTAAGCCATTTTGCAACACTCCAGACATTCTTGAAATTTCTGTGAAATACTTCACGTTCCGTTATGTATGAAACAAGTATAGAAATAATAGGTGCAATTACCCAGAAAGTAATCATGAGAAAAACAAAATTATAATCGACAGGATAGCTGATGCGGATATCTATACCAAGAGCGGTACCTGCTAGTGCCATTGTTAGTGATAGAGGTGCTCTTCCTATATTTGCAAAGAGAAATATAAGAAATGAGATAAGAAATGCATATGTGATATAGAAATATGAATGTGGTATCAGAGAAAGGGATGCACCGTGAAGGAATCTTCCCTCAATTATAAGCCCCATGAAAAAACCTGTAGAACCAATCAAAATTCCAGCATACCTTTCCACTATTCTTGAACCTACCAGTGTTCCAACTGCTGCGGAAAGATTATTTCCCGAAACCAGAAGCGTGAGAAAGAATGTTAGTATGAGAGAAAAAATAAAAAATATCAACTTGTCACCGCAAGCATTATCGTGAATACAAGGTCTGAAATATCCTCACAATCATCAAGCAAGTCATCCAGTTTATGTGCAAGCGTGTTCAAGTGTTCGAATACAAGATATGACATTTTTCCAGAATTTTTATACGTATAATCTATTATATTATCCTTGATTTCATCCACCTGTTCTTCTATTGCCTCTATGTTTCTTCTATCCGATCTCATCTTGCCCAGATCGTTTTCATTCAATATACTGTGAACATAATCCAGTGCTTTTTTATTGGCTTCAAGTATGTCTATGAAATTAGTGTATGCATGATCACGTATGGCCTTTTCATCAGGAGACATATTATAATTTATATTGAACCTGTTCAATTCTCTGCTCACAAAATATGTTTTGTCCAGTATATCATCACATTTCTCTATAAGGTCCAGCAGATTATCCATCAAACTTGAGCTTATTGCACCGCTTGTAACCTCGTGCCTGAAATCTATGTTCATTTCATCCCCTTTCTTTTCCATGCTTCTGACCGTTTCATTATACGTTTCAATATTAGCGGGGGCGTTTTTAAGCATTGAAATTAAACTGGAAGAATTTTCTATTCCCATCAATGGATATTCTGAAAGTCTTGATAAAAGGTTTTTTTCACCAACAACAAGAATTTTTTTTAAAAAATTGTAATTTACCATGCCAGTGTATAAAAATTATCTATAAATACTTTAAAGATTTATGCTCTAGAGAGCATACTCAGGGAGGAAATTTCCTTTGAATTTTCTATTCCCCATTTCTTTACTTTATCTATATCAACACCATTCTTTCTGGCTATTTTCTCAACCATCTTGAGCATTAATTCACCACCGACGCTGAGAATTGTCCCTGTACCTGCACGTGCAAATATATTTCCATGGGTATCACGGAATCCGTCTCTGGTTGCCATTTTTGCAAGATGCCTGTAGGATGCATAATAAACGCCGAGTTGTGTAGTGTTCAGCATCGAGTTCAGACTTCTGGATTTTATCCTTCCAAGCGGCACATTAACTAAGGGTGTTACTGTAAATTCAAAAGGCCTTCCATCAACATAAGAATGGCTGAGTTGATTAATCATCGCAATAGAGTCCCAGTTATCCTCGTCGGTTTCCTCCTGCTGCCCGACCTGTATGGTAAAAGCCGATCTCCAATAGTACTTAGTTTCATTGTAGACACCTTCCCAGACGATCTCATGGAAAGACCCATCAGGGCCTATTCTCAGCGGCATCGTTTTATTGGGCATATGCTTTAATGCAAGTGAATCGCTTCCCGTTTCAACCCCGGTCTGGATCCCTATCCAGTTATCAGGCCCAGCCTTCAGTATTTCACTTAGCTTTTTTATAAGATCGGGGAATGCAGCAGGTATTGATATTCTCCCATGTGTGGGATTTGATCCCGTTACGCCCTTTATAGACATTACTGTATTCATCAGGTCAACTAATTCATCCTGATTGGGAGTAAACATCTTTTCATGCTTATATTCAAATATTTCATCTGAATGAAGCCATGCATGGTCATTTCCACCCTTTACGTTTACTTCTATTTCTTTCTTTATTCTGTCCAGTGAGTAATATCTCAGAGGCCTCAGTGTGACCTCACAGAAATCACATCCAACACCGCAACCTCTCATGACCTCTACCATTCCCTTTGTAGCTGGATTGACAATTTCAGGTATATCCTCCAGTGCCGGATATGCTCTTATTCCTGTTCCCCTGCCAACAAATAGGTCATCGTTTTTTACAACTCTTCTGAAATGGTCATCGTATGTCATGTACCCCCTTGTGAACATATTTTTATCAATATCATCATGCTCTATGCCACGGAAAAGATCTGATATTATATCATCCATCTCTCCGGAAACTACATAATCAAAGTGGTATTTGTCAATTTCATCTCTTAAAACTGTAAATTCCCACACACCGGGTCCGCCAACAACAAGTTTGGCCTTCTTACCCTTTCTTATTTGATTGATCCTCTCCATGAGTATATCCCACTCACGCCTTACCCATGAATCAAGTGCCCCTCCGAATAATGCGGCATATGACATTGTTGTCGGACCTATACCAAGCGGGTCCATTGTGGATACGCCTATTATTTCCGTATCATCTGTGATAAAATTTGAAAGATAATCCATATGGGCAACTGCAACGTCCTTTTTTGGGTTATCCCTTAAAAGCCCCGCCTCTATCTTTCTTATTGCGTATGGGGCGTTTTTTGCCTCGCCATTTGGTAATGCTTCAGGAGAAGGACCTCTCAGGAATCTATAAACCTTTCCGGGTACCTTGCTTCCCGGAGCGCACGGTAAAAAGTCCAGCAACGGGAAATTTCTATAGTCGTAACTCAAGGTAGAGTCCGAAACTAAAACGTATTTCGTCATATGAAAGCACTTATAGAATTATTGTTTATAAATATTGCCATAAATAGAATTATTTTTAAATAGCGATTTTTTAGATTACCAGTAATAACAGGGTTTTTCATAAATTTAGTAGAACCACTAAATATTACAGCAGTAAAGAAAAAATAAAAGCAGAAAAGAACTTATTTTCATATCTAAAACAGTACCTGGAGATACCGTCCATTGTAAATCCATTTCTTGTGAGTATAATTATTGATGGTATATTTGATGTTAATACATTTGTGTATAGGCTATTTAATTTTAGTGTTTTCCTTGCAAATTGAATAGCTAGTTCCAGTGCTTTTCCACCTATGCCCTTATTCCTGTTATTTTTGGCAATCCAGTATCCGATATGTGCTCTGGAATTTTCATGATCAATGTCAGACAGTCCAATAACACCCGCAAATTCATTTCGGTACATAATGTAGAAATCTATCTCAAATATTTCTTTTCCTGATTCCCTGTTCTTAGTGATGAACGCGAGCGCATCCTCCTTTGTGTAAGGATATGGAAAGCTGTGGGCCATTAGTCGAAAACCTAATTCTATCTCATTGGCACCCATGAGAAACTCATCCATATGCCCCTCAGAAAATTCATTTGTAATCTCTATTTCACCATTTTTCAATATGTACTTATTCATTTTATTTGCCTTAAAACTTCAATGGTGTATTTAGATATTGTGATTAAATACATTATAATATCAAAGTTTAAAAGAATATTAACCTTAGAGTAAGCATACAAACTGTTTTAATCACAATATGGATTCCATTCTAATGGAAGAATGTGGAATAGATGAAGCAGGGAGAGGACCATTAATAGGCCCCATGGTAATGGCAATTGTTTGCGGTGACAGCAATGAATTAAAACGCATTGGAGTCGCGGATTCAAAAAAATTGAGCCCCCGGCGGCGTGAATTTATTTATGCGGAGCTGGCATGTTTCCGGCAGAAACACATAATAATTAGTCCGGGCGAAATAGACACATATGTTAGGGATAAAAAATTGAATATTATGGAGGAGACATATGCCCTTCAACTTATCTCTTTTTTGCCTGAAAGACTTAGAGTATATGTAGATAGTTTTGATGTTAACGAGGCGAGACTTGAGAATAAATTACGGGCAGTCTCCGGGAGGGAGGTCATATGCAAACACCATGCAGATGATACTTATGCCCAGGTTTCTGCAGCTTCGATCGTAGCAAAGGTTATCAGGGACAGAGAAGTAGAGAAACTTCACGATAAATTCGGGAATTTCGGTTCTGGTTATCCATCAGATCCCAGAACGATAAATTTTGTTGAAAACGCTATTAAAAATAACATAAATATAGATAGTATAGTCCGGCATGAATGGAAAACATACAAAAATATGTTTAATAGTAAACTTAGATACTAAAAAATAATTAATATGTAGTGACATTAACCATCAATGAATGTCACCGCGGTTATTCCCACAATTAATGAAGAGGGCACAATAGGAACAGTGATAGATGGTCTCATGCAGGCTGTAAATGGCATAGAAATAATCGTGGTTGATACAGACTCTACTGACCGGACGAGGGAAATAGCCGAAAAGAAGGGTGCCGTTGTAATAAATGAAAGCAGGAAGGGATACGGAAGGGCTTATAAAACAGGATTGGAGCATGCAAAAGGAGATTTAATAGTGTGCATGGATGGTGATAATACATATCCTACTGACATTGTAAGGCCTTTACTGGATGTTATCCAGATGGATGGTGTAGATTTTATATCGTGTGACAGGATGACACTTAGAACACAGCATAATTATACATCACTCCATTATATAGGAAATAGTGTACTGAATTTTACAATGAGACTCCTATTCAAGATAAATCTGAACGACTCACAGAGCGGTATGTGGATTTTTTACAGGGAATTCTATGGAAAAATGAGGAATCTCAGCTATGGGATGTCATTCTCGGAGGATATAAAAATAGATGCGGTAAGGCTTGGAAAACTCATAGAAGTGCCGATTAAATATGGTATAAGGATAAGCAAACCTAAGTTGAAAACTTGGAATGATGGTTTCAGAAATCTTTTCCATCTGTTTATCAAAAGGATTCAGGACTGAGCCTTTATGGTTTTCCTGGAATACTGTATGTCAGGTGGTTTGGAATAAATGATAATCATCAAGCCAGCAAGTACGATAACTGCTGAAAGTATAAAATCAAATGAATAACCTATATCATAGGCAATGAAGCCAGAAAGACCCGCACCTATTATCTGCCCAACACCGTTGAGTGAATTGTAATAACCTATAACTTTTCCTCTTATTGTCTGAGTTGCCATATTTGAAATGCTTGTTACTTCGCTGATTCCTATAAAGCTCCATATTCCTCCGAATATACCATACATCAGTATAAAAAATAGAAGATATCCCACAGCATCAAAAACAAAAAATGATATAATACCCATTGACAGAAATAGTACAACCCTTATTGAAGTAGAAATAGAAAGCATTCTATTAGAACCCATATAATTTATATACTTTCCCGCAGGAATAAACGTGGCTGCAGAGAAAAGACTGTTCAGCAAGTACATAATATATATGTCATTTTCACTGGCGTTCATCCTTTTTATAACAAACACCGGATATGGAATAAAAAATAACTGGAACCCCATCATCAAAATTAATGTTGTAATCAGATAAAGTCTAAGATGATAGGGTATTTTTATTTTATTTTCCTTTCCAGGTATATGTATCAGATGCGTTGGAAAATACCTTACCCTTTCTATGATATGCAGGGCAAATAGATAGCCTATTTTTTCCCTTTTTATCTCCATTTTTGGCTCTTTCAAAACTATAATGGAAATAATACCGGCAACTAGATAAAACCAGGCTGCTATCACGTAAAGATATGGTATCAGCATATATCCGATGCCGCTGAATAATGTTAGGATAAGAACTCCTACCCCCAGTCCTATCACGGTACCCACGGCGCTGTAACTATTGAATTTTCCCATTATCTTCGGCCATGCTGATTGTTCTGAATTTTCAAGTATAAGCAATGTTGAAACTGGAACACTGGCCATTGCCAGTATTTGAAACATTATAAGCATGGATATATAGGATGGCATATCATGAACGAAAAGAACAAGAAGCAGGGAAAGAAATGAGCCCATGAATCCGATAATTATGAATATTTTTCTTCTTTTTATCCTATCTGATAAATTTCCCCATAGTACTAGAGCTGGAACAGCGGCCAGGGAGGATATTGCGGACACGAGACCAACATATTCCACATTGCTTTTCAAATAAAAGACTATAAA
This sequence comes from Thermoplasmata archaeon, assembly GCA_021797225.1. The sequence continues at coordinate 28,878 of JAKAAE010000001.1, forward strand.
TAATGGAATCAGTGGCGTGGTTAGCCCTGCTGCAAGATTTGAAAAAATATAGCCTATAAACCATTTATTGTCCGTACAACCACTCTGACACCCGATATGCCCAGTACATATATTTATTTTACTGTTATGATTTTATATTATTGCAATCATGGATTTAGTGTAAATTAACGTTCTCTAACCATATAAATTACTACTTTATGTGTAGCAAAGTTCTAAACAAGCACAAAATGAATACATAATTATACAATTTATTAATATATCATAATGGAAAAATTCACCCCCAGGGAATGGCAGGATGCCCTGATCAGCACAGTATCAGAAAACCTTGAGGAAAAAAATAAAATTGCAGTTGAAGCACCTACTGGTTCAGGAAAAACCAGTTTTATACTTTATTTAGCATTCCTTACTGGAAAAAAACTCATTTATCTTACAAGGACGCATAATGAATTCACTAGGCTTTATGAAGACAATGAGAAATATTTCAATATACCTACACTATATATGTTCGGTAAAAATAAATTATGCCCTTTAAAGGAGAGATGGTATGATTCAGAGGAGGACGGACAGAAAAATGTATGCAAGGGCTGCCCGATCAAGGATAAAACAGTTAAATTAGATCTAAAAACCATAAGGAGCCCGGAAAACTTTCTTACCGATATGGAAGAAAACTCAACAGAACTAATAAGGCAGGATATTGATTCGAAGGCACTGGGAAGAGATACAAAAGGAAACCTTGTAACAATAAAAAAGGAAAATATGAGATCATACTGCCCTTATTATTCTGTAAGGGCAAGCATGGCAGATGCCCAGATTATTGCAATGACATATAATTATCTGCTTAATCCATCCATACGATTCAATGTATTCCAGGGTACTGAGGGGGAAGAAATGATCCGGCTTGAGGATTATTATATAATTTTTGATGAAGCGCATAATCTGGATTCTGTAATAGAAAATTTTGGAAGAACATTGCAAATAAAAACAGTTGAAAAGGCGATAGATCTTCTAGTAAAGGATTTCCCCATAGAAAATTACAATTCCTACGAAAGAGTTCAGGCCAATCTCATCCTGGAAAATCTTCTATCGAACATGAGCTCAACTCGTGCAACAGACAACCTGAAATCATTTAAATTTTCAACCGATTTCCAATCCAGGATATCGGATTTAGAGCCTTTAAAAACCTTTAGTGATGAATTTGAAAAGAAAAATGAGAATAGACCTTTGAAAAAAAGGAACAGGAATTACCTTGAAACTGTTTATAATTTTCTCTATGATTATCAGAGGATGGAAAACGGGGCCATATATTCTACGGTTAATAGCATAGAAAAGAAGGAACTTAAATTAAAGCTCATGTACTATGATACTTCCGGCTACCTCTCCTTTTTGAAGTCCAATCCGGTTATATTCATGTCAGGCACTTTACCATCCGTGGATCACATATCAAAGGTGTGGAATATGGAGGATGTTCTATATTTAAAGGTAGACAGTATATTTACCAATGCAGGAGGCATAAAAACCTATAGAATTGTCGAGGGATATACAACACTTGGTCGTTACCGTGATAATGTTGAGGAATGGGCCTTGATGCTGAAAAAATACATGCAATTTATATTAAATAAATATTCAGAATCGGAGAAGAGCGTGCTTGTAGCAGTTCCATCCTATAAAATCATTTTCGGTGATACTTATACGAAGGTTCCAGGACTTGCAAATTTCCTGCCAGACAGCATGCGGTCAAAAAGCATATTTGAGAGTAAAAAAATTTCATATTCTTATGTAGAAAAGAGGGCTAATGAAGGGAAAATCATCATTTTTTCGGTTCATGGTGGAAGGCTACTGGAGGGAATTCAGCTGGTGAGTAATGGAAAGAGCCTGATCAGTGATGTAATCATAGCCGGGCTTCCCCTGATACCCCTTGATGATTATAGAAAGGATAAGATAAAATATCTTGAAAAGGTCCTGAAAAGGGACGCATACAATTTACTATATTTTGAATTTGCACTGATAAAGATAAAGCAGGCTGCAGGGCGTTCTACCAGATCACCTGAAGATGAGTCAAATATATGGTTATGCGATGACCGATTCAACGATAGGTTCTGGCGCAATAACCTGCTTAAAAGCGATCAGTAAAATTATAGAATATTTATAAACCTTATTTCCATGTAATGCCATGGTTGCCATAATAGAATCATTGCTGAAGAACGAAAAACTAGTAAAACCAGTTAATCCTGACGCTTCAAATTATTACATCCCCGTTAAATCACTTCAGTTTTCTGGAAAACTTGGACTTGAACACGAAATTGAAATGGAAGGTCGCATATTGAAGGTTGAGGGTACTGAGGATTACCTGAATTCCGATGATTTAATGGATCTTGAAGGCATGAATGTGAGGCTTTATCTGAATCCGGCTGGCTGTGGGCCAAATGATGGAGTTTTCTTTTCAAGATTGGCATACAAGGCACTGGATGCACATTCCCTTATCCCGGGCAGATATAGAATAAGGCTGGAGATATTTAGCATCGGCGAAAATCCCCTCAAGGAAAATATTGAAATTACGCAATAAATTCAATTCTAAAATCATAAAATATTTATCTTAATTTGTATTGCATAAGATACGCATGTTGCTACGAATAATGTTGCATTAAGGCAAAATATTAAAAGCAAAAATGCAATAACCATAGTAAGCCGCCATAGCTCAGTTGGTAGAGCACTCGGCTGTTAACCGAGCGGTCGTCGGTTCAAGCCCGACTGACGGCGCATGGGGTTGTAGCTCAGCTAGGTAGAGCGCCTGGCTCATAACCAGGTGGTCGTCGGTTCAAACCCGGCCAGCCCCACTGAGTATATGTATGGGTTCTGGCACTTTTTGAACCTTTTCATTAATTTTATTAAATTGATATTTAGCGTAATTTATCATTTTTAAAATTTAAAATCTAAAGTTATTGCCAAGTTAGATATCTGTAAAAACAAATGCGCATGTTTAAATACACCTTAATTATTATTATTAGTCCGAAAGGATTAAAGGAAGTAATAATATGGACGAAATAACCAAAATTAAGGATTTAACACCTTCCTCAAGACGTGTTAACGTCGTAGGAAAGGTAGTAGTACTAGGAGAGCCAAAAGAGATAAAAACCAGATTTGGAGAAGATAAATCGGTCAGCGAAGTTATTGTAGCTGATGATACCGGTAAAATTACCCTTACACTCTGGGATGACCAGACAAAGGATATAAGAGACGGAGAAAACCTCAAAATCGATAACGGTTACATTTCACTTCTCAGAGGGCACATGAGATTGAACGTTGGAAAATACGGTTCAATGGCAGAGTCAGATGAGGAAATCGAGCCTAACGAAGAACTGGATATGAGCGAAAAGGAATACGAATATCAGTACAACAACTATAACAACCGATATGGCGGAAACCGTGGAAATGGCGAGCGTGGAAACGGAGAACGTGGAAACGGAAACCGTGGATATGGAAACAATAACAGAAGAAGTAGCTATAACAGAAACGATGACAACGAAGAGTAAGAACTCTTCATTATTTTATTTAGTTTTTTTCTGCATTTTATAAAGTTCTATAATTTCATTTGTGGTTGTAGCATCATCAGCTTTTTTATCGTCACGGATTTTAACAAGTCTAGGAAATCTTAAAGCCAGGCCAGAATCTTTTTCTATTTTTCCATAAGCACATGTATGTATAGGACTAACTGTAATTTCTGCACCCTGAATTTCCATTACTATCTTGGGATAGAACCATACATCCGGAATCATTTTTGAATTAACCATTGCAGGTTTGTGATCTTCCCTCAGTTCTGAGAGCATTTTAGGCAATGAAAAAAGAACCTCGTCAGAGAATCCAGTTCCGAGTTTAGTGAAAGATTCATATTCCTGCGTTTCCTCATTATAGGAACCCATCAGAAGTGCGCCGTATGCACCTGCTCGTCTGCCGTGCCCGTTGAAGGCGCCGATTACAACAAGATCCATGGAATCAGCAAGTTCCTTCTGGTAATCCCTTTTGAACTTGATCCACAGCCATCCCCTTGCACCAGCACGGTAAACGGATTCAATGGATGTATTTTTAGCTACAACACCCTCGCAGCCATCCTCTATGCTTTTTTCAAAAAATTTGTTGATTTCCTCGCTGTTATCAGATACAAATCTAGTTGCGAGCCTAAAATATTCATTGTCCTTAAAATTCTCTTCCAGAATTTTTCTCCTCTCCTGGTAAGGTGTATTCACCAGAGATTTTCCATTTAGTTCTAATATATCAAAGATGAACATAACAAGCGGGATTTCCAGAGATTTTTCATCAAGCTGATATTTCCTTCCACGGCGTTGTGAAACCATCTGAAACGGGAACAGTTCTCCTGTTTCTGGATTATATGGTACGGATTCCCCGTCTATAATTATGGAATCAAAATCATAATTTCTTTTGAAATTTGAAACAATGTCTGGGAAATTCTCTGTTGTTTCCTCGAGACCTCTGGAGAATATTTTGATTTTATCTCCTTTTTTATGCAGTTCAGTTCTTAAACCATCATATTTGTATTCATATGCTGCCATATGGTTCATTTTTTCTCTTATATCATCTATTGATTTTAAACGTTCGGCAAGCATTACCTTGAAAGGAACAAGAGGTTCAGGCCCTATATTTTCTATAGTTTTTATATCCTTCTTCTGCAGCAATGTAGCTATAAGTCCTATATCCGGATGGAAATTATATGCTGTGTCTATAACATCGGCATATTTTTTCTCTGAAAATGCATTGACAAGGGAATCGAGAATGGTGGAATCCGCAACCCCGAGCCTTAGTTTACCCATTATTATTCTGGTGATATATTTGATATCATCAGGGTTAGAGTTCATAAACAGGTCAGAATATATATCTGTCTTTCCCTTTACGCTTCCGTGACCAGATGAGTTTGCCAGATCCAGTAATTTTGTATAAACATAATGAAGCGTGAGTTCTTCGCTTATCAGTGGAGCCTGTTTGACGTTTTCCCTCAATTCTGCTGCCGTGGTGCCAAGATCCCCATTTTTAATAAAGATCTTATTAACCTCTTCCTCACCCCGTCCAGATGCAATTGCCAGTGATTTTATTATTAACTTATTTGAAATACCGAACTCTACGCCCTCATAATCTGGTGCCAGCTTACCCTGTATTAAATAAACCAGTTCCTTTAAATCTTGATCCGCATCGCTCAGGAGAGACCCAAGGATGGAAGTTAGCTCCAGCCTTTTAGTAGTGGTTTCCATTTCCATAAATTTTTTACTGACATCGGAAAATCGCATAAATAATAATGATAAAGTTGATTATAATAGTTTGTTATCTATCTTTTTATAAGGTCCTTATCCATTGCCATAGACACAACAAAGTTTGGCATATCGACCATTTCTGAAATTCTCAATTTTCCAGCAGCGCTACAGAGTATATATCTCTCATCGCCTGAAAATCCATAATCTCCGAGAATGGAAATCATTTCCCTCACTGCCCCTCTTGCTGCTTCCTCCATGGCATCTCCTATTCCCATAGAAATCATATAATAAGATTTTAAAGCTTCAAATGATTCCAGCCGTGGATATTTTATCTGCATTCCATGTATGAAATCAATGTTTACTATAGCCTGACAGGATGTTTCTATTGTCGCCCCACAAACTTCTCTTCGCCCCGTGCAGCATCTGGGTCTGCAAATGAAACCAGAGCACCCCTAACATTAACAGGCAGATAAAGAACCGAATCCTCTTTCAGGAACCGGTTATCCATATTACCACCGAATTTTTGGGGTGGTATCATTCTATAGTATCCTTCCACAGGCGCTGTACCAATTATTCCAATGAAAGGTTCGGCAGGTATTTTTACACAAATACGGAATTCACAATATTTTGTTTCCGCTGTATTTTCATTTATATTTCATACTACCAATCTCTCTGTAAATTCGTTGCTCAGCATACCAAAATTATTAACTATGTCACTCCAGTCCCCGCTTCCCGTTGTGAGTTTTTCAATTTTCACCCTTATCATGTCTCCGGGTTATGCACCTGACATAGAATGTACCTACCCAGCATTAACTTTCAAATGGTGTATATTCTTAAGGTCCTCCGTGGTAAAATTATCTTTTATCCGTAGTTTAGATGAATTAGGGACCCTAACAAGTAGCGTTTCCCTTGGTTCTATGTTCATTGCCGGTTTGTTCATCGACGACCATTTGAAGTGTAAATTTTTTTCCTGATATCCATCCAATATTTTCATGCTCAGACAAATATACTACCCATATTGAAATTACGGCAAAAATGTTAAAATTTATATTCGTTGTAAGAATTATCTATTACCCGGCTTAGCTCAGTTGGTAGAGCGATGGACTGTAGAGTGAACTACTGCCAGAAAACGCAGTTATCCATAGGTCTCTGGTTCGAATCCGGAAGCCGGGATTTTTATTGTATTATGTTAATCATTGCAAAATTCTTGATTATTTTAATTAAATAACCAAAAACAAAGAATTTTTGACAAAAATATTATATATATACCACGTATTATAACATAATGTACGGAGTTGCAGATCCCCTATTGGCACTTCTATTTTTAGGAGTACTTTTACTTCTCGCAAAGCTCGGGGAGGAAATATTTGAAAAATTAAAGCTCGTTCCATATGTGGCCGCCATAGTGATAGGAATAATAATCGGCCCGGGGGTACTGGGATTCATTAAAATACTTCCTAATATAACACTTTTTATATCACTGGGTATAAATTTTCTTCTATTTACAGGGGGAGCACTTGAATTTAAAGGTGTTGAAACAAAAAAATTGCTCAAACCATCAAATATCATTCTCGGCATATTAGAATTTATACTTCCATTCGGGTTAATATCCTTTGTAGTTTATTATATATTCCATAACTTCATAATAGCCCTCGTTGTCGGTATTGTCACAGGCATGAGCAGTGCAGGACCGCTAACCAGGCTTCTTAGTGATACCGGATTAAACAATACTGAGGAGGGGAATAAGATTTTCCAGCAGGTTGTTACCATTGAAATATCTGCAGTTATACTGTTTTCATTCCTCAGTGATCTGCACGGAAGGGCCATTACATTTTATATTATTTTCAAAATATCGGCGGAGCTCATTATTTCACTGGTAGCTATAATATTATTTTCAAGATATGTTCTTACTAAACTCCTTGCAAAAATTGATTTCAGTTCAAGGGCGCATGAAACGGTAATAGCTGTAATAGTAGGTTTCGTACTTCTGCTGGGGTTCATTGGTCAGCTGTATGGTTTTAATTCTGCCATAGTTGCACTGTTTATAGGAATAATGCTCCGTGATTTTATAGGAGAACGACCACTGGTGGCAGAAAAAGTATCTACACTAACCTATGGGTTTTTTGAACCATTATTCTTTATTGGGCTAGGGCTTTACTTTGTCAGAATCAATCTTACCTTACTCGAACTGGGCATTGCTATATTCCTTATAGGTCTGGCATTCAAGCCTATTGCAGGTTTGATATCTTCAAAGTTTATACATGTTGATCCCGTCAAAAATGCCCTGGGCACTTCGGTTAATGGAGGTGTGGATGCGGCACTGCTGGTGGTCGCCCTTGGACTTACACTGGTTGGGAGGTATGATTATTCCGTTATCATGATAGCAATTACCCTGCTAACCCTGGTAATACCTCTTATGTTCAACGTCAGGGCCCCCGTGGTTCAAACAAAGAAATCAAAATATGTTTGGGAGATGGTCAATGCAGAATTCAAAAATCTGAAAGCATGTGACATTGCAAGTTCCTTTCAATCCGTGTCTGTAAACAGTAGAAATCCTATCAGCCTAGCATTCAAAATGTGCAATGATCTGAATGCACGTGCTGTAATAGTAACCGATTCTAAATCCAGGGTTCTTGGTGAATTGATGTTGAGTGATATGGTTACCTTGGGGCACAATCAGTTGAGAACTCTTTCTGTTTATGAGGGTAAGATAATTCCTGCGATTAAAGTACGATGTGATGCTCCGGCCACACATCTTATAAGCATATTCAGGGAATCCGATCCACCAATTGTTGCAGTGGTAGACAAGAATGGAAAGTTTGTGGGCACAATACTTGAAAGGGAAATACTTAAGCATATATCCAGCATACTGGAATCTGACAAATCTTGAAAATATATTTTCCGGTTCTGTTTTTTAATTAGGAATTAAATAACAAAATATATAAACATAAGGTTAATTAGGGAAAGTAGAAAATTTAAATATATTATTTGTTATTAAGAAATAATAATTGTTTAGAGGGATTATATGGAAGTATTAAAAACTGGAACAACAACACTTGGAATCACAGCAGGCAATTACGTTATTATGGGAACCGACAGTAGGGCAACTATGGGTAATTTCATTTCTAATAAAAACGCTCAAAAACTTTACAAAATTGACACATATGCTGGAATGACCATAGCCGGACTTGTGGGAGATGCCCAGACACTGGTAAGGTATATGAGGGCAGAAATGGAGCTTTACAGGGTGCAGAGAAAAATCAATATGCCAATAGAGGCGGCGGCAAC